>JBGPGQ010000304.1:0-4115 GCA_041483995.1 Bacteroidota bacterium | reverse complement strand
TGGGAACCGACCGTTATGTTGGTCAACGGCGTGGTGTCGCCGTAACCCGCGTCGTGGCAGGAGCCGCACAGAGCAGCGCCGTTGACGTCTATATAGCCGTCGTGCCATTTCGGCGTCGTGCTGCTGCCGCCGGCCTTAAGCGTGGTGCCGTGGCAGTACAGGTTGACGCAGGAGCGGTTGTTGGTGTAGCGGTAGCCCTGGCCGTCTATGTAGGCCGAAAGCGGCGCGAATGACAGCTGAGTGTAGCTGCCGAGCGGGTTCTTCGGGAACGAGTTGCCGTCGAAGGCGACTTCCGCGTCGCGAGTGCCCCTCTGTACCGGGCCGGCAACGTGGAGCGTATGCTTAGCCTGCGTGACGTCGCCCACGTGACACTTGCCGCACGCGAAGCCGTACTCGGACGGAGTATTTTCCAGAAGCGTCGTGTTGGCCTTCGGTGCCTCAGGCGTCTGGTTGACGATCATGAAGTTCAGCCGACCGAATACGGTGATTTTGGCAAAATCGACGCGAGTATTATACCGTTGCGGTGGGGACGTTTCGTAACTCAAGTAGTCAGAACGGTTACTGATACAGTGCAGCCCGGTGACTCGATAGCCTTTGCTCATGTTCACAAGGATATTACAGGCACACTGAAAATCAGGGCGATCAATGGAGTTGGTGACACTGTTACAATTGAAAAACCATTTCATGATCAGTCTGACCGCAACGTGATTTTCAAGCGGGTCTCTCGTGATTCAAGGCCCTTCTGGTTACGCTGGTTACCTGTTGCAACATCACTTGTGGATGGCGGCACCGTTACACCTGGCACGTCCGTCAATATAACAAAGCTTCAAATGTTTTTGCCGAACGGTGATACACTTACTGTTACCGATCCATTGAACACGTATCTCCGCTATCGGTGGCGAGGGCTTCCCTTCAACGGTCATCCGAACACCCCTGAATTACAGGGCGGCGACCGGATTGTCCTACAGGCAACTGTCGAAAGCGCTTCGCCTGATACTGACATCGTTGTGTTGCGATTCGGCCGTAACGCAATTCATCATAAGCGTGTACGTATGCAAATCGTTTCTGAGACAAACAACGGCGGAGTATACACGCGGGTATATCAAAAAGCCTGGTTCTGCAATTTCCATCCGGGTTTCTTCAATGCAGCAGTTGATGCACTCACAAAGGCAACATTGTTTGATGATGATCCAAATCAGTATTCCGTGAGCTGGTGGGGAATCCCGTACCGCGTGCAATAGAGGGTGTGGGTTGAGGGGATGGGTCGGGCCTTCATCCTGATGGGATGGGGGCCCGTATGCTTTTCATAGAGTTGAATCTCAGGTGTTATTTCAATTACTTATTGGGGAACCATTACATAAAATACCATGCAGCACCTAACGATCACACTCACTATTGTCGTTGTTGTTCTGGCAAGCTGTCAACAGCCCGCCGAAGTAGAATTAAGGCCCGACAATCTCGATGATGAACTTGAGATTTATTCCGTAGCAGAGCAGGACACAACTGTCGAACGCCCGGCGATTGACTCAACAGCAATACTTCCAAATGATGATAATCGCTTTGCCGGGTTGATCGTTGCAAACAAGATAACATACGATGCGGGCGTAAACGTGGATTCGGCAGCATTCTCAAGAGTGTTCTTTGCTGACAGGACAAGACCGGTTGAATTTCAAGGCAGGACGGTTGGTTATCATGGACTGGATCTTGACACGGTGACGCTCAATGGCGATCCGATGACAAAGATCCTGCATCGTGTCAGAATACGAAAAGCATTCCGCGATACCCTGGTTGGGTTTGAATATGTTCGGAACTTGACAACGACTTTCCTCCCAAATACGCAGTACACTTGGAGTGCATCGCCTCAAGGGATTGGACCGGTAAATACTTCGCTCCGATCGCCTGGTAATCTTACCGTACTCTCACCGAGAGGCGGCAGTCATCTTCCGAAAAATCAAATACTCAATCTCCAGTGGACCGGACAAGGCGACACATTATTGATAATCATCAGCAGCTATAATCGGATCTCGCAAAGAGCAAAGCCCCTCCTTGTTATCAAGCCAAAAGTGAACCGGAACCATGCGCGGCTTATGCCGAAGTTTCTCCGTGCACTCCCAGGAGGTCCATACTATGTATTTACATTTGTGCTTGCGAATCGAAATGACATTCTGGTGAACAATTACCCGGACAGAGTATTAGTTCAATCGGCATCAATCTACAATAGCTACGTTGAAATTCGTTAGCAGCCACTTCGCGGCGGAGTATGATAAAGCATTCGTATCTTTTGATTTGCATAAATATCTCTATGATCGGATCAAGTACATATACACAAACACTTTCCTCAGCTCGGGCGATTGGCCTAGCAGCCTACACTGCGTCTGTAAAGGACACACGGGGTTCGGATATTAATCCGGCTGGCCTTGTAGGAATAAAAGATTGGGAATTCAGTGCTTCAACCTATGCACCAACTACTTCAGGGTTAAACGGATTCATCTTTCAGGGATTCAGCCTTGGGAAACGTTTCCTGGAGAACCACGCAATTGCACTGACCTATTCCCCCGGTTCGGTGCTTGAGTTTGTTGTGCCCACCTCACTTACTCTTGTGGGTGCAATTCCAACGTTTGTTGATCAGAGGATCTCATACCAAGAGCGTTTCTCAATAGGATATGCATACAAGGTGACCAATGAATTTGCGGCAGGCCTTGGTGCGCGGTCTATAGAAGAAAAGATTACCGATACCCAATTCCAACTTGCGCAGCAAGATTCCACCAAGCCATTTTCAACGTTCGAAAGTGAATATACGGGCACTTCATGGAATTGCGACCTTGGCCTTACCTGGGCTCTGAACCCACAAATTACACTCTCGGCAGTGGGGCGAGATCTTGTAATGATTACCAAGAGTGAATTACCATCAGAGTTTGCACCGTATTCTCTTCCAAAAAAAGCAGTGTTAGAGCTTGGCGCCGCTACGACGATTGGAACATCATTCCGCGTAGCCATTTCTGCCGGCACAAACAAGGCCGGAATGATTGGATATGAATGGAATCCTGTCCACGGTGTCGCTCTTCGGATGGGAGTGTATTCCAGTGCCGATGAATCGCCGTTCATATATGGAATTGCAGGAGGATTGGGATGGTCGTACGAGTTCCTCGAGGTTGACGCAAGCTATCTTGGCTTCCTGAATGAGGAGAAACGAACAGGTTCAACTTCTCAGAGCCAATTCAATCCAAGCATTATCCGGAACATAGATCTGAACGCCTACACCCGTGATCGCATAACGCTCTCCATGAAGGCGGTTCTCGGCAATGTTCGCGAAAGTCTGGCGAGAATTGAGGGGGTTGAAATACTTTCGGGCGTTTATCCTTCATCCTACGAGGCGCTCGCGTATCGACCCATCGGCAAGGTCAGAGTGAAAAATATTTCCGGTAAACCGATTCAGGCAAAAGCCAGTTTCTACCTCGAAAAATACATGGATGCGCCGACGGAAACTCAGCCCGTATTGATCGATGTGGATGCGGTACAGGAAATAGCGCTTACTGCGGTGTTCAATGATCAGGTTAGAAAAGTTTCGCAGATGGCAATCCACGAGGGGAATGTGTACGTCAGCGCAACAGCGGCCGAGGAATACGATGATCGATTTCAGGCTCGCGTGCTGATCCACGGGAAGAACGATTGGGATGGTGATGTATATTCACTCCGGTACTTCGTCACGCCAAACGACCCTGAGATTATCCGTTATGGTAGAGACATTCTGCTACAGGAGAGAGACTCTTTGGACGATGTACAAACGGACTTGAAGCCGTTCTACAAAGCACGAAAACTGTTCGACGCCTTTGCCGGAAAGCTTACCTACATAAGCGATCCGAAACAAAGCGGGGATTATGTTCAGTATCCATCGGAGACTCTTCAGCTCCGTGGCGGTGATTGTGATGATATGACGGTGTGGTATTCATCGATGCTTAATAGCATTGGCATCTCGACAGCCTTTATTGACGTAGTTCCGCCCGACAATCCCGGGGCAAGTCACATTTATATGCTTTTTGATACGGGTCTTGATCCAAAGTTCGGGCGCAACATATCAGAGAACCCGAAACGATTCGTGATACGGAGGAATAGCC
>JBGPGQ010000303.1:0-4135 GCA_041483995.1 Bacteroidota bacterium | reverse complement strand
CTCAATCCGTAAGCAAGCTTATTGAGTGCTGTTTACGAAACCCGCTGCCTCTTTGGCGGGAGCCGCTGGTTAGGTTGCCATGGTTTACTGAACGATCTTTTCTATCGCTAGAATAGAATGCCTAGAAAGATTTGCAGGAGCGATGCCTTCCATCGAAAGGAGCCCTCCCTTGTTGACTGAACACCAGTGTCTGTTGAATATTGAGTTGAAAAATTGAATGTCGGATTACTTGCAATATATCTTGCACCAAGCGTTAAGTGCTTGGCATCAAGCCCTACCATAACACCGTAAGCCAAAGCGGAAGTCGAAACAGATGCGGTGGAGTACTTCTGGGTAGTAACTAGAGTAGGAAACGTCTCTGTAATGCTATACTCTATACTCGGACTTGAAATCATCGCTACGCCAATAAGCGGTGCGAAAAAGAAAGCGGGTCCTTGTTCGGTAGTTCTTCCAATTCTGAAGCCAGAAAGCAAGAGTACTGATTTCCAATTGCTGGATGATCCTGTTCCACCAGTTCCAATAAGATTACTTGGGTTGGAGGTGTAACTTGCACTAAGGAGGAAACCGCTGTTCAAAACAAATTGGCCTCCAGCTGTAAAACCAGTTTTTGCAGCGCCTACATTGGGATCAGAAAAATCTCCAAGTGGGATTGTCGCCCCACCAAATATGCTGAACGCGTGTTTGAAGGTTCCAGATCGTGAGTTAATAGACGCCTCCCTGGTACTATCTTGTGCACGGAGAGACATCGTGGATACACAAACCAGGCCCGTAAGCCATATGCATATCGTTCGTGACTTCGTCAAGACATCTTCCTTGTGGTGTTGTGACAGTGAAACGACGTCTACGCAATGGCAACCCAACGGACTGGCGCTAAGCTGCCTGCCCGCTTTGAGAATTCTCTCAGGCTGGTGGCAACGCTCACTTATTATCCGGCAACCTAAACCGGAATGGGTAAGAGATCCAAACCGCAACGGGCTTATTGTCCACATACGCCGGAGCAAATACAAATTGTTTTGCGGCTTCGATTGCCGGCTCGTTGAAGACTGCGGCGTCGCTCTTTAACACAACAACCTTTTTGACTTTCCCATCCCTGTCAACCCACATCTTCACGATGACCTTGCCTTCAAGGCCTGCACGCTTTGCAGGTTCCGGATACTTGGGCTCAACCTTCTTTATGATCTGGGGCTCCTTGTCGTACGGAACAAAATCCGGGTCATCTTTGTGCGGAGGAATCAACCTGAATCCCGCAGTGTCCTTCCTGTCGTTGAATTTGGGAAGGAGTTTGAAGGTGTTGTCCTTCTTCGGAACGTCCTTTGGGCTCAACTTGGATTTGCCCGTATCCAGAGTTGAACCTTGTCGAGAACTATCATTTGTGGCAGCTTGTCCTTGAACAAAAAGCGATATGCAAATGCTGATTGCCAGCAATATCGACAAGTGAGAAAATGTTTTCATGTTCCCTCTTCTTATCATCTAATAGTCAACAAATAAGTGCTGGCGGGTCGAATCTTCTTCACCGCCTCGTAAATTGGACCAGTGAACATGAAGAGTGACATCAAAGTTGTAGAGAAGTTGGTGTATTGGTTTAGGAGAAATAAGTCTTGGACGGTGGTAACTATAGTCGCATTATTGGCGTGCAACTCTTTTGTGAGCGTAACGACCATTCCGAGAAAGGCTACGATTAGCCCAATGGCAATAGTCTTCCAAATTGACATCTGTTCTTTGATGTACTCAATACGCGCTTGTGAAGTTGCAACGGACTCCGAGAACAAGTCGTCAATAATCGACTCATTGTGAATCCACACTGTGATGAGCGCCAAAAGAAACCATACGGCAGAAACAAACACTAGATTTCCATGAGGCAATTCGGGACCAAAAAGGGGAATACTCAGAAGGCAAGCCGCAACGAAAGGAAGTATGACGAGAACAAGACGGAGTTTCCCTGGTCGTTTTGCGATAAGGAAAGTGGTAACGAACATCGCTGTAGCAATTGGGACAATCCACCAAGCCAACGGGTAGGTGCGGCTTCCATACTTGATGTGAGACGACAACAGCGGGTCGAGAATTGCCTGTGGTACCGTTGCAAGCAGGTAGCCAACCAAAACAGAGAGAGAGAGTCTGAAAGGGAATGTATCAACTGAGTGATCCTGTTGGGCCATTATATTCTCCTAACTTTACGAAGAGTTGCCTCGCCCCGTCGTGAGCCATAAGGGCAGGTATTGATCTGATTATTACAGTCGAAACGTAAACATCGCTTGATCCGTCCGCTTTCCTCCAAGTGACTCATACAATCGCATTGCCGCGGTATTGGGGCGGTCGGTAAGAACCCAGGCCTCTTTGCATCCAAGTTGCCGGCCAACTTCGAGCAGTGCGCCGAGGATGGGCGATGCCTGCCACGTCTTGCTGCACAAGGTATTCTCCTTTGACAAGATCTGGTAACCCAAACCTGAATACTTACTCTACACGACTAAGCTTAAGTCGCGTTTCACTTGATGGACCGGACAATGGTCGAAGTTTGCCATCAATGAGAAAAAGGAAATCCCCTCCTCGTGAAGTCATCCAGAGCGTGTTGCCTTTGATGTTGTACTGAAACTTTGCAGAACCGCCAGCCATGAAATTAGGATTCTTTGCAACCGATGGATGTGTGGTTAATGTTGAGCCATTGACTTCATAGGTACCTGCGTTAGCAAAGAAGGAATCATACACGCTGACCTTCTCTTCAGTTGTAGGTTGTTCCCCCTTAAATAGGGCTCGCGGCTTCTCGCCTGCAATGTTCAAAACGCTATAGTGATCTTTGCCAAACATGATCAGACTTGGTTGCGGGTTTGTATTCGTTGATGTGTCCTGATCAATATAGGTGACTTCAACAATCTTCCACGCGCCTTGAAGAGAACTCTTTGAAGAGCTCTGAGCAGACAGCATGAAAGGTAAGAACACCAAAGCAATCAAAGTGTTCAGCAGGTTGGTTGGTTTCATTTGAATCCTCCTTTTGAATTGTTTGTGGTACTGTGAGATTACGTGTTCGCTAACGAGCGAGTACAATGGTTGAGTTTGTAGAAAACTTCAACCGGGCAGTCTGAACATTACGAATATTTCTTTTGCCAATCTACTGTTAGTGTGTGCCGATTTCTAATCTCTCGGCGTCAACGCTTTGTTGGGCGCCATGCACATGTTGTTTCTCGAGAATTACCAACGCAATTCCACCCAGAATGGCTATCGAGGCTATCGTGAGACGCAAACTTATGGGTTCGCCGAGAAAAAGGATACCGCCAAAAGCTGCAATTAAGGGAACACAAAGTTGTACCGCAGCAGCATTGGTTGCTTTCAACCAAGGTAATACAGTGTACCAGATCGCATACCCTATTCCTGAGGCCAATGCCCCCGATGAAATCGCATACCAAAATCCCGTGTTATTGAGAGATGCACCATTCAAGGTCAATACGCTCATTGCTGCCGCAATAAGAGTGGCGCGCATGAAATTCCCCGCCGTCACCCTGGTAGGATCGCCTGCACCTCTCCCGCGTAAAGAATAAACACCCCACGCAACTCCTGCACTCAACATTAGTATGGACCCATACAATGGCGGCGCCGAGAGTCCCGGCAGTAATAGACCAATCAGGCCTCCGAACGCGAGCACAAGACCTGCAAGTTGCAGTCTCAGCAGACGCTCGCCCGACCAAACACCGTACCCGATCATCGTTAGCTGGACAGCACCAAAAAGCACTAATGCGCCGGTTGCCGCAGGCAGGCTGATGTACGCAAAAGAAAAACCAGCAGCGTAGACAAACAACGCACATGCTGAAAGCCAGTTGCCGCTGCCTTCCAGCCTGCTGCCACGTATTCGAACCAGCAGCCAAAGCATCGTTGCTCCGGAGATCAATCGAATTGTTGTAAAGCTGGCGGCGTCAATACCGGTATGTTTGAGAGCAATTCTGCACAGCAATGAATTACTTGCAAAAGCAAGCATGGCGAGTAACGTAAGAAGGACTATGCGAACATAAGACATTAAGACTATTCCTTGATGACTATTTTCTTTCGCGACGTTCTGCGCCAGAGCAACTACAATTCGCGGGCGCTCAAGGGGCCTGCCCTGAACGGAGCGCAGGTGCGCTTTTAGTCCAACAGTTCGATTGAATCG
>JBGPGQ010000302.1:0-4142 GCA_041483995.1 Bacteroidota bacterium | reverse complement strand
GTTCTGCAACACATGGAAATTGATCCCTCCTTGATTCTCAAAGTGGAAACCGCGGGACCAGGTTTCATCAATTTCACGCTCACGGAGAAGTTTTATCGCTACCAGCTCAAAGAGCTGATTGCGAAGGACACGGATTTTGGCCGATCAACCAGTGGTAACGGGAAGAAAGCGCTTGTTGAATTTGTCAGCGCAAACCCGACGGGCCCGCTCACTGTTGGGCATGGACGGAATGCCGTGTATGGCGATACAGTTGCCAACCTGCTTGATTGGACCGGACACAAGGTGACTCGCGAATATTATTTCAACAATGCGGGGCGTCAGATGCGTATGCTCGGCGACTCTGTCCGGTTACGATACCTTGCCTTGCTTGGCGAGCCGGTCACCTTTCCTGATGATTACTATCAGGGGGCGTATATTCAGGACATAGCGCTTCATCTGCAAGAACAGTACGCTGGTTCACTACGTAATGAATCCGCCGAAGGAAAATTTAAAGCTCAGGCTGAGCAAGAAATTTTTGAGGATATTAAAAACACGCTTCAATCTCTCAACATAATGTTTCAATCTTTTTTCAACGAGAACTCTCTGTATGAAGACGGCAAAATCAATGAGGTGATAGAAGAATTTCGGGAACGAGATCTCGTGTATGAACAGGAAGGCGCCTTGTGGTTCAAGGCATCAGCACTCGGAGGTGAAAAGGATAAGGTGATCGTGAAAAGCACTGGTGAACCAACATACAGGCTCCCGGATATCGCGTATCACCGGGAAAAATTTCACCGTGGCTTTGATCTAATGGTTGATGTTTTCGGTTCCGATCATATCGCAACCTATCCGGATGTTCTCGCGGCATTGAAGGCGCTTGGGTTTGACGTGACGAAAGTAAAAGTCCTCATTCACCAGTTTGTCACCATCGTTCAGGATGGTGAAGTTGTAAAAATGTCCACTAGGAAAGCCAACTATGTTACTCTGGATGAGTTGATCGATGATGTGGGCGCCGATGTAGCTCGGTATTTTTTTCTGATGCGCAGCATGACGAGCCATCTCAATTTTGATCTGAAGCTTGCGAAGCAACAGTCGGACGAAAACCCCGTGTATTATCTACAGTACGCGCATGCGAGGATCTCGAGTATCATTCGTTTTGCCGAAGAAAAAAGAAAGCCATCAGGCACCGAGGTGAACTATGATCTGCTTACGGCTCCGGCTGAACTTGACCTGATCAAGACACTGCTCCTTTTGCCTGATGTGATCGAATCCTGTGCGGCGACCTTCGAACCTCATCACCTTACAGAGTACCTGCACACCGTTGCAGGTGACTTTCACAAATTTTATCATGAGTGCAGAGTTGTGAATGATAACGACGCGGAGCTAACGAATGCTCGTCTTGCCATCTGCAAGGCGACAAGAACCGTGCTCCGCAATGGGTTTAACGTTCTTGGCATTTCTGCGCCGGAGCAAATGTGATTCTCATTTCGATGGTAGTGGTCAGTTTGAAGCCTAATTGACCAACCACCCCTTCGTTGACTTTCGCTGTTGGAATTCGTACCTTTTTACTGCTGAATCAAGGTATTTGGAAGAGTCATTGTCCTCGAAAGGAAACGCTCTCGCCTCGTTGTTACTGAAAGAACTCAGGTTGCTGTGTAATCCTGCCTCAATTGTTTGAGTGTACCGTCATTGTTCAATACTCCTTGGCATCCCCTCGCTAAGGAATGGGACTTTTTCTGATTATATGAGAGTTCTGGCATAACAGAATGTTCAAGAGCGGCATAATCGAAGGTGTTCTTGTCAAAGACCTTGTCAGAAACAGTGACGAGCGTGGCTGGTTAACGGAAATCTTTCGCGTTGATGAGATTGATGCGGAATTCACACCCGCCATGGGGTATGTATCCCTGACGAGGGATGGTGTGGCTCGCGGACCGCATGAACATGTTGATCAGGCAGACTTCTTTTGTTTTCTAGGGCCTTCGACCTTCAAAATATATCTATGGGACAACAGGAAGAACTCTCCCACGTACATGACCAAGCAGATAATTCTCGCGGGCGAAGAAGCGGCAAAGTCGGTGGTCATTCCGGCGGGTGTTGTGCATGCATACAAGAACATAGGCGGTAAAATGGGGATGGTCGTCAACTGTCCGAACAGGTTATTTGCTGGCAAAGGAAAGAAAGAACCCGTCGACGAGATCCGCCACGAAAGTGATCCCAACACAATGTACAAGTTGGACTGAACGATATGAAGAACGTGTTGATTACCGGTGGGGCAGGATTTATCGGCAGTAATTTTGTTCGATATTTTCGTCGCGTGCATGCAAATGTCACTATCGTTAATTTTGACAAGCTAACGTACGCGGGAAATCTTGAAAACCTGGAAGATGTTTCAACAAGCACAGAATATCATTTTGTAAAGGGTGATATCTGCGAGAGGGAAGAGGTTGAGGCGGCATTTAAGTCATTCAACATAGACACCGTCGTACATTTTGCAGCAGAATCTCATGTTGATAGGAGCATTCTCGGATCTGCGATCTTTGTAAAAACGAATGTCATGGGAACGCAAGTGCTGCTTGATGTTGCCAAACAGCACGGTGTTGAACGGTTTATCCACGTTTCGACGGACGAAGTGTACGGGTCACTTGGTTCGACAGGTAAGTTTATTGAAACAACTCCTTTGCATCCGAACAGTCCCTATGCCGCCAGCAAGGCAAGTTCCGACCTCCTTGTGCTTGCATATCACCACACATTTGATCTACCCGCAATCGTCACGCGTTGCTCGAACAACTATGGACCATTCCAATTTCCCGAGAAGCTGATCCCCCTGATGATTTCTAATGCTCTGACCGGCAAGCCGTTGCCTGTGTATGGCGATGGGCTCAATGTTCGTGATTGGCTATATGTAGAGGACCATTGTTCTGCCGTGGACGCTGTTCTTCGCAAAGGCAATCCTGGCGATGTTTATAACATTGGCGGAAATAATGAATGGAAGAATATTGACATCGTCAAACTTATTCTGAAAACACTCGGGAAACCTGAAAGCCTTATCACATTTGTTAAAGACAGGCTCGGTCACGATCGCCGCTATGCAATCGATGCGACGAAAATCAAGATGGAACTCGGTTGGGAGCCCTCGCGCACATTCGAGAAGGGAATTGCTGCAACGATCGATTGGTATCTGAACAACGAGCCTTGGTGGAGACGGGTAATGACCGGAGAGTATCAAGAGTACTACAAGAGGCAATACAATGAGGCGTAAGCATATTGTTTCACGAGGATTATTGGTTGCTCTTGCCATCGCAAGTCTTGTGGCACCTTATGTAAACGCACAATCCACAAAAGAGGGGTTGTCGTTGCAGGATCTTTATCGTTTGAAACCTGATATCAAACAAGAAACGCCGCAGCTCGGCAGCAGGCTTGTTCCGATGGACAGTCCGGTAGATCCCGGAGAATACTTTGTTGGACCCAATGACATACTGACGATCAATATTTGGACAAGTTCCCCAGTCGAGCACCGTCTTACCATAACGCCAGAGGGGACACTTCTCATCCCAAGTGTTGGTGCGGTAAGCGTTCGTGACATGACATTGAAATCCGTGCAGGAGAAAGTGGGTGCCGAGATTCAAAAGAAATATCCCAGTGCCTCCATTTCTGTTTCATTGACAACACCCAGGCAAGTTGTAGTACAAATTGCAGGGAATGTCTTGAACGAAAACAAATACGATGTGTATTCCATCCAGCGCGTTGACCAGCTTATCGCAATAGCCAACAATTCTGCAGTCGCGCAGTTTTCCACTCCCGAAGAATTTCAGCGACAATTGGCGTATGTGAGTCGGTCAGGATCCAGAAGACATATTCTGTTGAAGCACCGGGATGGTTCAAGCCAAAACGTAGACATAACAAAGTACTGGATTACTCATAAAGGAACATACAATCCTTATTTGCGTGAGGGTGACGTTGTCTATGTTCCATGGAGTGTGCTAAGAATAGGTATTTCCGGTAGCGGAGTAACAAAGGCACGCACTTTTGAGTATGTGGAAGGCGATAGCATTCTCGATCTTGTCAGTATGGGTTATGGTCTCACCGTTACAGCAGACTCTGCACACGCAACACTCACGCGTGTTTCTGCTGATGGAACAAGCATGGATTCCGTTACCGTCGAT
>JBGPGQ010000301.1:0-4143 GCA_041483995.1 Bacteroidota bacterium | reverse complement strand
TTCGGACATCGTGTCCCATTTCTTTTCGTCCATGTATCCAAGGCATATGTATTTCATGATCTTCCCCTTCGCAGAATAATTGACGTTATATGGGTAGCCACAGACTTCATGTCTGCGGGGTGCGCACTTGAGAGAACCTGTCTTATCATCCACCATCGACTCGTTTGGCATGCATGATAGAATTCTCCCTTCTCGTTCTCTCTTCCTATTGCCCTTCGTACGCTTTCTTGAGAACCGCTATGTCGATCTTTTTCATCTGGAGTAATGCCTGCATTACCCTGTTTGCTTTCTGTCGGTTCTTGTCCCTCAACATTGTCACCGAGACTGTAGGAACGATCTGCCAGGACAAGCCGTATTTGTCCTTCAACCAGCCGCACATGCTTTCTTGTCCGCCGCCCGAGGTCAGCTTCCCCCAGTAATAGTCAACCTCTTCCTGCGTCTCACAATTGACTACAAAGGATACGGACTCATTAAACTTGAACAGCGGGCCAGCCGACATTAGAGTAAACTCCTGATCCATAAGCTCGATGGTGACGATCTCGATTGTTCCCGATGGGGTATTGGGAATCGTTTGCGTCTCTTTTATTTTTGAGGTCTTGAACACAGAAGTGTAGAACTTCGCTGCTGCAACAGCCTCTTTATCGAACCACAAGAACGGGGTGATCTTTTGCATAGAGTTTCCTTTGATTTTCTTTATTGTGATTTGAATTCTATTTTTTCAGTTTACCCCCCAGCCATGTACATGGCAATGCAGTGACAACAAGTGCAATCGGGTACCAATGCTCAGGTGTGATGTTCCAGGAGTAAACAACGCTAATCGACGCCATCACAATCCCTATAAGTCCGAGTATGATGGCGTGCCGTTCTACTGTTCATCCGAAGTTGTGTCGTTTCAATTTAGCTAATCACTTTATTCACCAACAGTAGCTGTCTTGACCTTTCCCGCTCGTTTGTAATTGGCAAAAATCACTCCGGGTGGTGTAACCAAACTCCTTGTTAATGTAAAGGCTGCCGGAATCGTGCCATTGTCAAACAACTTTTTTCCTTCACCAAGGGTCAAGGGGAAAATTTTGAGCCAGAGTTCGTCCACTAAATCATTCTTCAGTAGCAGCTGAATAAGCTTACTACTGCCCCAAACTTGAATGTCAGAACCTTCTGAATTTTTGAGCTTTTCGATATCTGCCAAGCTTCTGAGGAAAACTGTGTTGTTCCAATCTGACTTTTCCAGGGTCTTGGACATAACGTATTTTGTGACATCATTGATACCTGGCCAAATGTCTGCATGTTTAGGCCAGAAGGAGGCCCAAATCTCAAACGTTTTCCTCCCCAAAAGAAGGTCTGCAGGTTTCATCTGTTCTTGCGTGGCCTTACCACCAGCATCGTCAGCATAAGGTGCAGACCAACCGCCATATTTGAAAACGCCTGATGTGTCTTCCTCAGGTCCACCGTGTGCTTGCATTACTCCATCTAATGAAATCATTGATAAGACGATTATTTTTCTCATTGCTGTTTGATTTCAATTTTAGGGATTTATTTCTATTTGATTTTAGTCAGTAAAGCTAAATTTTATTTCTGTCGGTTATGTTACAAATTCCGAGCTTTGTCTGTCCATTTCTTGCAGTCAGTTTCAAGTTAGCAGTGTCTCCAAGAATGGCAGATAACGATAGATAAGCGCAATCATCAGCATGCCAGGAGTGTAGGCAGCTGGTTCGCTCTGCGGAGGAAAGAGACCAAGTGATTCCAAAACATAATCCGTTCCGGTATGTGTGAGAACAATCGTGATGATTCCAGCAAGAACTGCCCCGATGCTCTTCAGTATGTTCATCTTAGTTCCTTCTTGGTTATTGGTTTAACCTTCCAACGCATGTATGCAACGAATACAAGAATCACAAACACAACAGCCGTAGTCACCGCGCTTCCTGTTTGGCCCTTGTACGAGTGAAGGATAGTCGCACACACCATTACAATCATCAAGCCCATCGCCGTGAAAGGAATCAACCACGGCATAATGCGCGTCACTCCAGGCAGGATGAGGCCTACAGAAGCTAGGACTTCAATCACCCAGAGGGAAATGCGGAACCAGAGGGGAAACTCGGCATTCATTATCTCTACCAATTCTGCTGGAGGCGCAAGGAAGAGCCAGCCATGCCACATAAACAATGCGGCCAATAACACTTGAAGAACCCAAAGAATAATGTTCATGCGTTTCTCCTTATTGATAACGACTTTCTTCACGAAGTCTATCCTCAATCGGACGCACTTCGATACTCCCGAATCGCGCCGACGGCCACTTGGATGCTACCTGGATCGCTTCGTTCAGATCTCTGGCATTAATCAGGAAAAATCCACCAAGTGTCTCCTTTGTCTCGGCGAAAGGACCATCGCTAACGGAGACCTTCCCGCTACGGACACGAACCGTTGCAGCACTCTGAACGCTTTGAAGTGGTTCTGCAGAAATCAAGAGGCCGTTGTTACGGAGTTCATCAACATAGGCCAGTGTTTCATTCCTTAGAGCACCCCATTCACTCTTTGATAGTGCGTTCAATGCATTTTCCTCTTCGTAAGCCAAGCAGATATATTTCATATTCATTTGATGGTTGATTGTTAGAATCTTGGCGCTCCCGCGATCCGATAGTTGAGCTTGCTTCTGTAAATCCTTCTTCCGAAACCGATGTGCGGCATCGCTCGAACCGAAATCATCAAGCTCAAAGAGCTGCCGGACTTCGGTCAGCGCTTCGACTCAACGGCCGCGCGTAGCTTCTCTTCATTCTTTCTGATCTGACCTGAGGGATCGCTTGGAGCGAAATCCTCGGTTTCGAACACCTGCCGAATCTCAACCTCGGTTTGGTCGAACGGAGCGCGCTTCAACCATTCGATTGCCTCTTGCTTTGATTTCACCTTCCACATCCAGAATCCGGCAATCAACTCCTTGGATTCGGTGAATGGTCCGTCGGTGACGATGCGTTTGGTTCCATCGAACCTGACGCGCGCACCCTTCGAGCTTGCCTGAAGCCCTTCACCAGCCAGCATCACGCCAGCCTTTACCAGCTCTTCGTTGAACTTTCCCATTTCGGATAGCATCTTCTCATCCGGAAGGATGCCTGCTTCCGAGGTTTTGTCCGCCTTAACTATGACCATGAATCGCATTGTTGTATCTCCTTTTTTTCGGTGGATTTGCTGTTTACAATACATAGTCGTTTGAAGGGGTCCGAAATCGACAATCAGATACAAAAAAGGTGGCCCAAACTGATAATGGGGTTTTGCCCTTGATTTGCGATAGATTTGTCGGTTAGATTCGAGATTCAGCAAACCCAACCTGCGAGATGCAGAGGGATAGCATGCGAAACCCACGACGACGGCTTCTTAGGTCAACCAGGAAATTGCTATTCCACCATTCACATATCCGAGGCGAAGAGCGTCTTTATGTCTTCCGGCTTCAGCGCCCGGTTATAGAGGCGCACTTGATCGATAGCGCCAAGCCAGCTACCTATCCCGTTGGAATGAGCATGCTCGAGATACGCGGGTGCATATGAGCCAATGGTTGAATGATGTGACTGGTTGATATGAAAGAGGTCTGTCACAGGGATGGGTGTTTCACTTTTATGCTCACCGTTGATCCAGAGTTCGATTGACTTTCCGCGACGGTAAACGCCAACAACGTGTACCCACGTGTTGGGAGTCCCCTCAAAGGACACGTCGTACCATGTCCTCGCAAGGTCGACCGAAAATATAATCTGACCATCCAGAATCTGAAGGTTCACTTCACCTGTCGTTGCACCAATATAGACAGCCGTCCTCCTGGTATTCAAATCGGGAAAGAGAAGCCACACAGACATCGAAAACGATGGAATGTCGTGATGAATGATGCCGTCGGGAATCGAGATATACGCATCATTGCCATCGAACGAGTAGGCACTCTTCGCATTGCCGAAACGATCATTGCAGAGTTCCGGCCCCTGGACTGTTCCATTGTATCGATGTCCGCTCTTGTCGTTGGCGTCTCCACTAAACGGATAGAAAGCAACAAGACCAGAGTCGAGTCCGGAGCCGATTTTCAAAAAGACCATCCGTGAAAGCCTTTCTAACGGTATCGACAGTATCCCCACACTACTTCTTACAGGAAATACTGTGGATGCGAGTGTT
>JBGPGQ010000300.1:0-4143 GCA_041483995.1 Bacteroidota bacterium | reverse complement strand
GTCGGGCCATTCCAGCCGAACTCTCTGCCTTCAAGCATTACTTGATGAACCTTAACATCGACGGGTTTGATCGGTACAACGCTCCTAAGACCACTGCCCTCCAAGAGCAGATCATCTTCAGCAAGAGCCCTTTGCAGTCGTGGGTTGAGGCATGGCAGAGTGAACGTCGGATGTTAATGAGGAACTCAGACGGCACTGAAACAACCGTGATTGATCTTGATGAAGCTGGCCACATGATGGAAGCGCCGGTCAGTGAAGTCTATGGGTCGTACCAGCAGTATGCAAAGGCGATGCATGAACAACATCCATTGAGTAGTACAGCATTCGGCATCAGACTGCACAAGTTGGTAAAGGTTGAGAAATTTCAAAAACGAGCTGGTGAACGTAGTGTTAACTACTATCGATTCTGGGAGCCGAAGAAGGGTGTGGATGGCTAGTCCATAGGTCTACGCCTTCCACCATAACCGAATCCAATTGCTACATAAAAAATATATACTTATATCTCTCTCTAAAGGTATATAAGGTATGGATAAGATCTACCGGCCTTTGTTAGTGCGGCTTTTTCTTCACCATACCTTGTCCATACCTTGGAACCCATATGCAGGGAACAACATCCAGATCAGGCGACACTTGCAGCAGGTGGCCCCACCTGCCGTTGGAGGTCTCGAGTGATGAACTCAGGTAGGTGAAAGAGAGGGTGATGGTTGTGCCCCCAACCGGACCATTGCTCCACTCATAGCCGAACGCGCATTCGAAATGGCTTTTTGAGTCAGTTATAGGGATGTGTAGCGGGGACCTGAACTTTTTCTCGCGTCGACTCCGGAGAAAATCCTACCGTTCGATCTAATATCCGAGATTTCAGAGTTGTTAGTTGGGGTTGTTACCACGATGGAGACTACTTTGTCCTCACGAGAGTTGAACGTGCGGTTAGGAGTCCCTCAAGATCTACCAAGGATGATAAGCAACCCGGGTTCGCCAAGCCAGTACGTTATGCGGTAAAAGCTCAGATTCTCCTGTCGACAGTTATTGACTAACGCTGTAATCCCCTACCTCCCAATTCCTCAGGAACCAGCTTGGCCATTCCGTCATAAAAATTCTTGCGTCTCATGGTTGTTATTTGTAAGATATGATTACATAGGGTTGGGTACCCATTCTTTCATATGGCTCTCTCCCTCTTTCTTCACCTAGGTGCATATCTCTTTCTGTAGTTCCCATAATAGCTTCTTCTTGCTTCGTTCTTAGAATTGTCACAACTGTTCAGAAGAATGCCATCGCCGGATGTTTGATCTCTTCAGACTCAAGCGATCTACCACATTTATTTCAGTGTGCCACCAAGGAAAACTTGATGGATCGTCGACCTTATTGCCTCTTTCCCAGAAATCCCGGGTTGTTCTCGTCCCTCAATGTCCAAAAGAATATGTTGGAGGATTCTATCAGAACCTCCAAATTGAAGAACGCAATTTCCCGCACCGTCCGTCCCGGCGATATTGTGATCGATTTAGGTACGGGAACAGGTATTCTTGCAATCTGGGCTATCGAAGCGGGAGCGCGACATGTTTATGCGATTGAGGAAACAGACATTGCAAATATCGCTGAGGCCGTCATTGCCGACAATGGTCTGCAAGAACGTATTACAGTTTTGCGTGCAAACTCTAGCGAAATTGTTCTTTCGGAGCCAGCTGACGTTTTGATTGCGGAAGTTATAGGGCATTTCTTTTTTGAAGAAGGTATTGTCGAGTCAATCGCAGATGTTAGAGAGAGACTCTTGAAACAGGGGGCTAGGATCATCCCTGGCAACGCCTCTGTGTTTCTTGGGCTTGCTGAACTCGGCGGGGCTTTTTCCGAAGTTTCGTTTTGGAAAACTTGGAACGATCCGTGTCTTGGCGCACTAGGTCACTGGGCTGCAAACACAGCGTACGTCCACGGTGTGAACCCAGAGCAGTTACTATCCGAAGGAGAAGTGTTTTTTCAGTTGTGTTCCGCCGATTGGCGTTCAGGGCAGATGGAAACCACACGTGATATTATTGTGGCACGGAAAGGCACGCTCGACGCGCTAGTCGGATGGTTCTGCCTTGACTTGGGGAGCGACGTTTCTTTGTCAACAAGTCCGTTTGATGCGCCGACCCATTGGAAACAATGTGTGTTTCCATTTACGGAACCGGTTTCAGTATCTGAAGGAGATCGCATTTCAATCAAGATGGATATTGCTCCGTTTGGCGCCGGTTCTAAATGGCTATGGAGTGCTTCTTCTATAAACGGGCAACAATGGCGCGAGATACACGAATTTCCAATCACCTATGGTACAGATTCTCGATTGATTCAAGAACATTTCTAAGGGAGCAACAATGAGCACAGGAATGATACCACAGACCTCTCAAGAACTTGGGGAGTATGCACGTGAGATTCTTCGCAGTCTCGTCCGACAGTATCGCATAGGAAACCAGTTCACTGATGATTCCTTGGATACCGGTCTAATCTATCGCTGTTCGGGCTCTGTGTCGCTGCTTCTGCTCGTAAATGCATTTGAACAACTTCAAGAAGAACCTGATTGGAGAAAGATAGTTGACAGTGAATTTGATGCAGTATTGAAGCATGTTAGTGAAAATGGTTTTGATGCCACGCCATTTGTTCCCGCCAAGACTACATCATTATTTTTTTCAATATCAGCTTCTGCCAGGAATAACTACGTTGACAGTCTCACCTGGGCATTGAGTTTCGGTGTCCTTCTTCGTCTATCGCAGCGAACGAAGCTGTTCAAACATGATGCAATTCGCGTTAAGAAGGTAATGGAGTTCGTTCGAAATACTGTTCAAGCGGTTTGTGACGTCGCTTGTGAACAAGGGGGATGGGGTTTCACGCAGGGATGTTCTCAACCGGATCTGTACTTCAGCTATGCTGCTTCGGAGGCTTTGGCTGATTTTGGCGACTATGTCCTCGGCGAATCGCCGGAGATCATCGACGCTGATGAGGATCTTAAGGCAGTACTTGGTCCGGAATTGATCGAGCGCATTGCGCAGGTCCGTAAGCGAACAGCAGAGTGGTTGATCCGCGAATACTTAGGGAGCCTCGGCGAGAGATTGATCGCCCCCCCTGGAACTAATTCATCAGATCCTATCTGTTTGTATTACACATATTTTGTGCTCGACATGTTAATTGTCAATCAAGGCGATGAACTTTTTCCAGAAAAGAGAAATGAAATTCACCAAGGGATCGAACACGCAATTTACCATACTCGCATCATGTTTGACAAAGCCCATGAAGACCAAGATTGGTGGAAAGATCCAAAAAAATCCTCGCTCCTGCTCAACTGGGAAAAACACCCTGTGCTTGATAATAAGCTTAAAGGTATGCGCAATCTACCCGACCTCTTCGAGCCTGGACTTGTGCCCTTGAGCTTGCGATGCAACTGTCTTTATAGTTATTACCTTTCTGGGGGAACTGACAAGAAGATCAAGGATTTGTTCAGAATGGTATATGAGGATACTAATTCCGCGACCAAGTTGTGGGATTCGGAAAACTATACATTAATGGTTACTGAACGGTCAATTGAGGCAATAGTTGACTATGCTGACTACCTAATTAAATACGAAGTTCCTGTCCGCTCAGATGCTACTCCAGAGTCTTCTGGAGGACATGCGCTAAGTTCCGCAATTGCTCTCTCCGTTAGCGAATTCTTGACGTCACCACAAGGTAGAGAACTTCTGTCTTCAAATGACGGATCTCGACTTCCTGTTGAACAGATAGTCTCCAAAGAAGCAGAACTGGCAAGGCTCCTCATCTCCTTGTTTTCTAAGGGAGAAGCTGTTCTTGACGGGGCTGACGATCAGTACCTCTCTCAGGGAACATTTCAAATGCTAGGCGAAAAGTTCCATTCCTTCTTACTCCATCTCCTTGTGGAGCGGAGCGGTACATTTGTAGATCGGGACGGTAATGAGCGGATTTCTCGAAACGATCTGAAAAACACACTGGAGAAGAATGAAAAGGAGCTCCTCCACGCTATAGGCAAATGGAATGTTACCCAGTCCAATGGCGATCTTGGTGCAGTATTCAATTCCGTTGTTGACAAGTTTCTGGTCGCAAGAGGAGAAAAGACTCAAAAACGTAGCTTGTGAAAGGCATAGATCATGAACAACTGTGGTAATG
>JBGPGQ010000299.1:0-4150 GCA_041483995.1 Bacteroidota bacterium | reverse complement strand
CTTTTGATTTTCATGGCCTTGCTGGTCTATTTCTTGTTTGTTTACAAACGACCCAAGGAGGTTACAATGATATTCGTAAATGGGGTTGTGTACACAGTCAATGATAAACAGCCCATGGCAGAAGCCATTGCGATTGAGAAGGGTAAGATAGTTGGGGTTGGATCGAATGAGGAGATCAAGTCGTCGTTTAAGTCAAAGAACATTGTGGATCTCGCCGGAAAGCCTGTCTACCCGGGCTTCATCGACTCGCATGCACATATGGAGAACCTTGGTGCGATGTTAACGAATGTGAACCTCGTAGGAACAAACTCAATTGAGGAGATTCAGTCGTTGGTTGTGCAGCGAACGGCAAACATCCCTCCGGGCGGCTGGGTGAGAGGTAGGGGTTGGGATCAGAATAAGTGGGCTCGGAAATCATTCCCGACGCGTGAGATGCTTGATGCTGTTGCAAAGGATGTTCCAATCTATCTCACGAGAGTAGATGGTCATGCAGTTTGGGTTAACAGCAAGGTGTTGGAAATCGCTGGAGTCGTGAAATCCACTCCTGACCCACCGGGCGGCAGAATCCTCAGAGATGCGACTGGTGAGCCAACCGGCGTGTTTGTCGATAATGCTATCGACAGCTTGGATACACGGCTCCCTGTTGCATCTGAACACGAACGAACCGAAGCTGTAGAAAAAGCAGTCCGGGCATGTATCTCTGTAGGACTGACTGAAGTACACGATATGGGGGTTGACTCCGAGATCATTGGGATCTACAAAAAACTCATCAATGCTGGACGTTTTCCATTCCGCGTGTATGCGGCAATCGGTGGGGTGGGGGAAACATGGGACCGTTATCTATTGACTGGGCCTGAGATCGATGGGAATGATGGACGACTGACAGTGAGGGCATTGAAGCTGTATGCCGACGGAGCATTGGGATCTCGCGGAGCAGCTCTTGTTGAACCATATACTGATGATCCGTCGAACCGTGGTCTAACTCTAACTTCCTCTGAGATCATGCAGACCGTTGCCTCAAAATGCCTGGAGAAAGGGTTCCAATTATGTATTCACGCAATTGGTGATAGGGCAAACCATATTGTTCTGAGTGTTTATAAAGAGGCTTATAAGTTGAATCAAATCAAGGCAAAAGATGCTCGATTTAGAGTTGAACATGCACAGGTAATTGATCCCAATGACATTTCAATGTTCAATCAGCTTGGTGTCATTCCAGCGATGCAGCCGACCCATTGTACATCGGACATGTATTGGGCAGAAGAACGACTTGGGTCGAAAAGGCTGGCTGGAGCATACGCGTGGAGATCGCTGTTGGAGCAAGGCTCGATCATTCCAGGGGGATCTGATTTTCCCGTAGAAAGTCCCAATCCACTTTGGGGTTTCTATGCAGCAATTACGCGACAGGATCATTCCGGTTGGCCTTTAAACGGCTGGCACCCCGAACAAAAAATGAACCGTGAAGAGGCGCTCAAATCTTTTACGATCTGGGGGGCGTATGCAGGATTTGAAGAACAAACAAAGGGTACACTTGAGCCGGGAAAAGTCGCCGACATGGTTGTTCTCTCCGATGACATTATGAAAGTTGATCCCAAAAAAATCCTGGAGACAAAGGTCGAACTTACTATGGTTGCAGGCGATGTTGCATATTCTAGTGGCAACATTAATATGAATAAGTAACAGAAAGCACCCTCCAAGTAAATCCGATGGCAGAAACTTCTGGTCGCTATGATAAAAGGAATTTTCTCCTGAACGTTGCTGAGGGTGCTTTGTACATAGCTGGCTCCTCGTTCATTTCAGCTCAGACAGTGTTACCGGCGCTGGTAGCAAAGCTTGGGGGAGGGAGCATCGCTGTTGGACTTGTGGGAGTAATTGTCTGGGTTGGTTTGTTTTTTCCTCAAATCTTTGCTGCGCGGTATACGCAGACTCTGCCCTGGAAAAAAAACTGGACCATCAGGTTTGGACTTCTACAGCGTGTGATCGTAATCTGCATTGCCGCCGCTATGCTGGTGTGGGGAGGTTCAGATCCAACTCTTGCCCTCATCCTCTTTTTCTCCTTGTATACTGTCAATCAAATTCTTATTGGCATAACGACTCCAGGCTGGTTTGAACTTTATGCCAAGCTCACTCCAATCAAGAGCCGGGGAAGATTGATAGGCATAAGAAACTCGCTGGGAGGTGCTTTGGCGTTGGCGTGCGGATTCATACTCACATGGGTTCTTCGAGCCTTCGGGTTTCCATTCAGTTATGCACTTGTGATCGCATGTGGATTTCTGTTGCAGCTTTTTTCCATAATCCTGCAATGGCAGTTGGTGGAAGAGCATCCGAGCCGGGTGTTGTTGAAACAAGCGATGCCAGACTATCTGAAACAACTCCCAAATGTATTTCGACACAACATTGAGTTCAGGAAGTTCATTGTTGCCTCGGCATTCCTGATACTCGCCTCAATGCCCATGGGCTTCTATACTGTATATGCATTGCAGCATTTCCATGCCGATGAAAGTGTGGTTGGTGAGTTCACGTTAACAATCGTTGGAACACAAGTTGCAAGTTCGTTGCTCAACGGATACATCGCGGATCGGTATGGGAACAGGATCGTTCTTATTCTTGCGGCGTGCGCAATGCTTTGTTCAAGTGTTTCAGCATTTCTTATCGATTCCCTTCCGTGGTTTCCTGTCGTCTTTGTTTTTCTTGGTATCAACCTGGGCTCGGAACTCATGACTCGATACAATATCTCAATCGAATATGGGCCGGTTGAGCAACGCTCTACATATGTCGGGTTAATGAATACCGTGCTTGCTCCCGTTTATCTTGCCGGGTTGCTCGGGGGCTGGCTCGCTAATATGTTCGGCTATCCGGCGGTGTTCGTTGTTGGCGCAAGCTCGTCTGTTGTGGGGATTGTGCTGCTTTGGACCCGCGTCCGCGAGCCCCGCACTCTGCATCCAATGGCAGAATACAATGGCAATCCATGACCAATATCAACGCCAAGAACCTTGCCGACGTTCGGATTGTGTACCACCGAGAAGGGTTTGAATCACCGATCGGGCACTTGGTGCGAAGCAGGATGGAGTCTGTTGTATGCGAATGGCTGATCGCTAACGGAATCGCACATCGGCATGCAAGTGAAGTATTTGCTGTGGCGTTGGGCCCCACCCGGACACCTGCTATCTATGTTCCGGATATTATTCTTCATGACAAAAATAAGAATGGCAAGACGGTTATCATAGAACCGATCCAGATCTCAGCGCCCAAAGGTGCCGGAACCAAGGTTTTTGCGGCATTCCGTTCTCAGATGAAAGACAAGTACTACATCATCGTTGTTGCCAAGAAACAATCGGCGCGGAGTATTATGAAGGATGCGTATGACGCGTTCATCGATTTCGACAAACTCCATTTGTTAAAGCGAAGGATACCCTTCCCGAAGCTGTGAGAACCCCGTTCAGCTTGATGGGAATTATCTTGCCCGCCATTGCGTTGCATTTCACCCCCTGTGCTTTTATATTGATCCCAACGTATGCCTCGAGCTAATGTGACAACTCCTGTTGCCGGTCGGACTTGGACAATCCTTTCGCTTATGGAGTGGGCTGCCGATTATTTTTCAAAGCAAGGCGTTGATGAGGCACGTCTTACGGTTGAACTTCTACTCGCACATCTGCTCGCGCTTCCACGAATTGCGTTGTACACAAACTATGACAGGCTGCTGACTTCTGCCGAACTTGCCGAGTTCAAGATTCTTATAAAACGGCGACTGAGTCACGAGCCTCTTCAGTACATCATCGGCGAAACCGAGTTTATGGGCTTGGCTCTCCATGTCAACCCGAACGTTTTGATCCCTCGCCCGGAAACCGAGTTGCTCGTCGAAAAGGCACTCGATGAAATACGAAAGTCCGATCTGGTCCATGCAGAGGTTCTCGATATTGGAACCGGGTCCGGCAATATTCCCATTGCTCTTGCATCCTTTGTTCCCAGCGCAATCATTACATCCATTGATGTGAGCGAAGCTGCAATCGAAACGGCAATTCGTAACATCACCCGGCATGGGATTACCAATGTTTCCCTGCACACGGTGGATATGTTCAGCAATTTCCTTCCGGAACAACAATTTGATATGATCGTTGCAAATCCACCATACATTTCCCTTGAAGAATTTCAG
>JBGPGQ010000298.1:0-4155 GCA_041483995.1 Bacteroidota bacterium | reverse complement strand
GTGAACGAAAACCGCCGCGCCGAGTTCTTCCGCTGCTTGAAAGAACGGAAACAGATGTTCGTCATCGAGATTCCATTCGTTCACGTGAGAACCGATTTCGATTCCGGCGAGACCAAGTTGCTTCACGCACCGCTCAAGCTCCTTGATTGCAAGATCGGGAGCCTGCAGTGGAACCGTGCCAAGCCCGATGAACTGTTTCGGATAACGTGATACGAGATCTGCAATGTGGTTGTTGAGCAACTTCGAGAGGTCAAGTCCATCGACGGGCTTTGCCCAGTAGCTGAACATGACAGGAACAGTCGAGAGCACTTGCACATCAACACCATGTTTGGCGCATTCCTTTGTGCGGGCATCAACATCCCACAAGTTCTCCCTCACCTCGCGGAAGAGCTTCCCGTCGATCATCATTCTTGCGCAACCCGGCTTGTGATGCTCAAGATTGACGAACCCGGGGTACCTGTACTTCTTTTTGAGGTCGGGCCATTCCTTTGGAAGGATATGTGTGTGGATGTCGATTTTCAATTGTCTAGAGACTGGAAAGGTGAAGGCTTAATTGGTGGTGAACAATTTTCTGCCGGATGCAGCATCACGTTGGTTTCTGTGGTTTCTCCATCTTTGTCCCGCATTTCTTGCACGTGCAGTGATCTACATTATTATAGAACCGCTCGAATATCGGTGGCAGTTGTGTGACAATGTTGGTGACTTGCAAAAACTCTTCGTACAGCTTGTTGCCACACTTCTCACAGAACCAGAGGAAGCCATCCAGCTCACCCGGTGTCCGCTGGCGCTCAATAACGAGACCGACTGTATTTGCAGGTCGCCGTGGCGAATGGGGCGTCTTCGGTGGCAGGAGAAAAATTTCCCCCTGTCGAATCGGGATGTCTTTCGGCTTTCCATCCTCCACAACTTTCACGACAATGTCGCCCTCGATCTGATAAAAAAACTCCTCGCCTTCATCGTAGTGGTAGTCCTTGCGGGCATTCGGTCCGCCAACGACCATGACGATGAAATCCGAATCCTCATACACCATCTTGTTGCCAACCGGAGGCTTTAATAAATGACGGTGCTGGTCGATCCAGGACTTGAAGTTTATTGGGGGAAGAAGTTTGGGCATAGTCTCTCCTTGGAAGGATATTCCTTATACAGTTGCAATAACCTTGAGCTCAATGGCGATAGGAGTTGGGAGTGCATTTACTTCTATTGTAGTGCGACACGGTTGATTGTCCTTGAAATACTCGCCGTAGATCTTGTTGAACATCTGAAAATCCTTCTTCATGTCAGTGAGAAAAACCGTTACGTCGATGATCTTGTCCCAGCTTGAACCCGCATCTTCGAGAATCACCTTCACATTCCTGAACACGGAATGGCATTGTGCTTCAATGTCGTAGGAAACGATGTTGCCTTTGTCGTCCAACTCGACGCCAGGGATCTTCTTCGTTCCTCGTTCGCGGGGCCCAACACCCGAAAGGAACAGTAGATTCCCCACTTTGCGCGCATGCGGATACGATCCCACAGGTTCAGGTGCCTTCGAAGACACTATCCTTCTAGATTCACTCATAACTTCACACATACATTCTTAGGTTCCGTAAAAAACCTCAGCGCTTCCATTCCGCCCTCTCTACCCAATCCCGAATTCTTCATCCCGCCAAAGGGAGTTCTGAGGTCGCGTAACAGCCAGCAATTGATCCACACAATGCCGGTCTGAATCTTCGCGGCCACTCGATGGGCACGCGAGAGATTGCTGGTCCAGATGGAAGAAGCGAGACCGTATTGTGTACTGTTTGCATGCATCAGCGCTTCGTCCTCCGAATCAAACGGAGTCAGTGTTACCACCGGTCCGAAAATCTCTTCCTGGTTGGTTCTGCAATTGTAGGGAAGTCCTTCGACAACTGTGGGCTCGATGAACCACCCTTTCGAGCACCGTCCGCCGACCGTGACGCTCTTGCCTCCACAGAGAATCGTGCCGCCTTCCTTCTTTGCGAGTTCGATGTATGAGAGAATTTTCTCGAAGTGTTGTTGCGAGTTGATCGCTCCCATCTCCGTTTCGGGCAAAAGCGGATCATCGATCTTCAAATTCTTCGCGCGTTGGACAAAGTCTGCTTTGAATTTGTTGTACAGTGAACGCTCGATGAAAATCCTTGACCCGCACAAGCAAATCTCCCCTTGATTGGAGAATGAAGACCGGATCGTTGTCTCCAGCATCTTCTCATATTCACAATCAGCGAAGATCAGGGTTGGATTCTTCCCGCCCATCTCGAGCGAGAGTTTCTTGAACATCGGCGCAGCAGCTTTGGCAATCTCACAGCCGGTCTTCGTACCACCGGTGAATGTAATAACCGGAATGCGCGGGTGTGCAGAGATTGCAGCTCCAACTTTGTGTCCGAGCCCGTGAACGATGTTCAGAACGCCCGGTGGCAGTCTGGCCTCGATACAGAGTTTGCTCAGCATGAATGCTGTCATCGGCGTTAGCTCAGACGGTTTGCCAACGACGCAATTACCAGTTGCGAGAGCGGGAGCAATCTTCCATGAAAAAAGATAGAGCGGAAGGTTCCATGGCGAGATGCAGCCAGCAATACCGATGGGACTGCGAAGCGTGTAGTTGATGGCAGAGTTCTCCATCGGGTGGGCTTCGCTCTCGAACTGCGTTATGGCGTTTGCAAAAAAGCGAAAGTTACTGACAGCGCGAGGAATGTCAAGACTTCGTGCCTGGGAAACCGGTTTGCCGTTGTCAACTGACTCAGCCAGCACAAATTTGTTGAGATCGCGTTCGATGAGATCGGCAATACGTAACAAGATTCGCGATCGCTGTTCTGCTGATGTCATCGACCATTCCGGAAAAACTTTCTCAGCCGCTGCAACTGCAGAGTCAATGTCTTGTGCGTCGGAATCCGGAACCAGTGAATAGGGCTTGCCGATTGCCGGATCATAGTTGTCGATGTACTGGCCCGAGACCGGCGGGACGAGTTCGCCGTTGATATAGTTAAGAATCTTATCCACAAAGAATCACATGCATGTCGTCCGTCCACCATCAACCTGCAAATTGACGCCGTTGACGTATGATGCAGCCGGTGAACAAAGAAATGCAATCACCGAGGCCAACTCATGAGGCTCGCCAAATCGTCCTACTGGAATTTCGGCGAGCATTTCTTTTCTCGTTTCATCTTCGGATTTGCCCGCCTTCTCTGCTTTCGCCCGAATGATTGAATCAAGTCTCCCCGTCTTGGTCATGCCAGGAAGAATATTGTTTACCGTTATTCCGAACGGTGCAACTTCGCCCGCCAGCGTCTTGGCCCATGAGGCCACTGCACCCCGTATGGTGTTTGAAACGCCGAGTCCCGGAATTGGCTGCTTCACCGATGTGGAGATGACGTTCACGATTCGTCCGTACCGGGCAGCTTTCATTCCAGGGATAACTGCCTGCGCAAGAATGTGGTTGCATAGGAGGTGCTGCGAGAACGTGTTCACAAATTCCTGAAGTTCCGCATCAACGATCAGTCCGCCTTTCGGTCCACCGGTGTTATTGATAAGGATATGAATCGGAGTAACTTGTCGTACATAGCTATCAATACTTTTCTTCAGCGCCTCGGGCATCGTAAAGTCTGCCACAATACTTGCATGTTGTTGGCCGGCAGGTCTGCTCAGTTCTGCTTTCACTTGTTGCAGTGCTTCTTCATTGCGCGCGACAAGCGTGACGGAAGCACCAAGAGATGCGAGGTCGAGAGCTACCGCTTTGCCAAGCCCCTGCGTGCCCCCGCAGACGATTGCCCGTTTGCCGGTGAGGTCAATGTTCATGTTGAGAGTAATAAAAACCTAGTGATCGCCTTATTTCCAGCGGGAGTTCGGGCAATTTTGAACGTGGGATGAGAAACGTTGAAAGATTGAACAGATCGGAAAACACCTTGTACTTGTCCACCGTTGCCTTGAGATAGTTGTAGCCCGTCGATCCGCCGGTGCCAATCTTGTTGCCGATCATCCTATGTGCCATTAATGCGTGGCGATATCTCCACGTCGTCCATTGCTCGTCCATGTCCATGAGCACGGTGAGCAGGCGATACGGCAGGTGTAATATGGGTTCGTCACGGTAGAGTTCGATGAGGAGCGCTGCCTGGGTTGCCTTGTGAGATAGTCGTCGCCTGCCTTTGGCAACAAGCTCAT
>JBGPGQ010000297.1:0-4169 GCA_041483995.1 Bacteroidota bacterium | reverse complement strand
TTGCGGGCCAACAATGACCTTCCCCTCTATCTGACTCCATAGCTTGCGCAGTGCGGCCAGCGTGGCTTCTGCATTCTTGAGACTATCAAACTCCAGATCGATAATAACGTAATTCGGATCATCAGTCGGTCGGAAGATACGGTGACGGCGTACGCCGGATTGCTTACGGTTAATCGGGTCGCTGTCGAATACTTTTTTCCATCCATCAAAGTTTTGTACTTTATGTTCAATCCGAAGAATTGTCATGATCTGCCTTTGGGAGTTTGATAAGGAACCGGGGAAGTATCTGCGAGTAAGCTATAGCTATTTCAGGTGATTATCAAGAGTGTGAGTGACGCCCCAATTTCGTTGCGCGCCGCGGACAACCATGGACGGCGGATCCTGTTCACCACTGGTAGGTCAGACATTCCTGTCTGACCGCACAGGACCGGTGATGATCCGCCAAAGAAATGGACAACATTGATTTCAGAAACAAAAAAGCCTCAGTCGATGAAACTGAGGCTTCGGACAATACAATTCCAACTTCACACGTCTATTTTTTCTCGGCTGGCGCACCGACAGGGATCAAATCAAATTTGCCGGGCTGTTGAATAAAGAAAATCGACTCAGAATCGTCAACTCCACCGCTTACATGCTTGTCTCCACCGGGAATTGAGAGATACGAACCGGGACCATACTTCTTGCCCTTATACGTGTACCCTCCCTTGATAACCACAATCTTCGTCTCATACGTGTGGTAATGCAGTGGTGCCTTGAAGCCTGCCGGGAACTTCGTGAGGCCACCATACGCTCCCTTGGTGTTGTCACCCCACAGCGTTGCGCTCATGACGCCCGGAGCTCCTGCCAGTGGTTCCCATTTGATATCTTCAGCAGCCCAGAGGACCGGTTCTTTCTTCATCATCTTCTTTTGAGCGGAAGCTTCCATCGTTCCCAAGAGAATCAATCCCACAAGGACCATCCCAATGTACAACGAGAGCTTTTTCATAAAAACCTTTCTGTTAGATTGTGGTGCATAGAGTTGACTAGGTACAGCAGTAACGCTCTTACTTTTTCTTGGCTTGCTTCATTTCAACGAGAAGCGATTTCATTTCAGTCGTGCCGATATTCTCACCTGAATGGGTTATTGCGTCTCGCCACAAGACATCACCTGTTTTATACTCAATCTCCTTGGACGTGCCGTCTGGGGTGGTAGATTTTAACTTCCCACCTTGAATAACGTAGAGCAGGCAAGCGGGATGAGAATGCATCGCTTCCTTCGCACCGGGCTTGCTCGAGTATTCGAGCACACGAACTTTGTCGTTGTCAAGCTTCACTTTAAACGCCTGCGGGGCAACTTTCACCGGATCTTGCGCAAGCGCAGGCATCGCAACAAATAGGAACGCGATGACGAGAATACAAAAAACGGACGTGCGTTTCATGGGATGTTTCCTTTATTTGATGGTTTGATGATAGTTAGTTATTTTTGTAACACAAGCTTTCTTGTCTGGACGAACGTGCCCGCTTGTAAGCGGTAAAAATACACACCGCTTGCATCTCCGCCGGAGAACCTTCTCTCGTAATTCCCCGGCCTCATCTCCTCATTCACCAGCGTTGCAACCTCTCTTCCGAGCAGGTCAAACACTTTGAGTGTGACAAACGAGGAATGTAAGATCTCAAATCGGATCGTGGTTGTTGGGTTAAAGGGGTTGGGGTAGTTTTGCGACAGACTGAATGCGTCTGGAACGGTCGAAGTCGATACACGTACCTCAGTGATCTCAGAAATCGGACGACGCCAGACGCCGAGCAGGAACGTTCCTGCAAAAATATTGCCGTTCGGTGCGTTGGTCAGTGATAGAACAGAAGGATAAATGGAACCAACATTCCCGGGCAATCCTGCGTTGCTGGCGGTCCAGTTTACGCCACGGTTCGTGGTGACAAACATACCGAAGACTGTTCCAGCAATAAGATTCGAGCCCACGGATGTAAGGCAATAGACTGATGCTACTGTGAGTCCGGTGTTCAACGGATCCCAGTTTGTGCCGTTGTTGGTGGAGCGGAACATGCCGCTCTGTGTTCCCACAAAGATATCCGTCCCGACAAACGCAATCGAAGTGATGGTGGTGCTCGCAATTCCGTTGCTTCTCGGAATCCACAACTCTCCATCGTTCGTCGAGAGGTACATGCCATTGCCTCCAGCATAGAGAGTCGAGCCGGAGACTGCCATGGTATTTATGCCGAGATTTGTGATGCCACTGTTCTTTGCCGTCCAGTTCGCGCCGCCGTTTGTTGTGAGAAACACGCCGTCGCTTGTTCCGGCAAAAACATTTGCCCCGCGCGTGGCAAACACATGCACGGTGCCAGTCTGCGGCAATCCATTGTTCATGGGTGACCAACTTGCGCCGTTATTTGTTGACACAAACGCGCTGCCAAAACCTCCGGCAAAGAGCGTCGTTCCGCCAAAGGCGAGCGCCTCAATCGCTATGTTGCTCAAGCCAATGTTGGTCGAAATCCAACTACTACCATCGTTTGTAGAGTGATACACGCCGTTTTCATGCGTTCCGGCAAACAGATCGAATCCGCCTGAGCCGTTGGCTTTGATGGCAAGTGAGCGAATACGCGTCCCAACGAGACCGTTGTCTGCTTCGGTCCATAGTGCGCCGTTGTTTGTTGAAGAGTACACGCCAGCGTAGAATGCGGACGTTCCAGCAAGGAGTGTCGATCCGTTCGCCGCAAGCGAGGTAACGACAACATTGTTGAGACCTGTATTGATCGGCAGCCAGTTTCCTCCGTTATCCGGAGAAACCAACACCCCGCTGCCTCCGGCGTATACGTTGGCGCCGTTGACGATAAGTACGCTTGTCAGGCTTGTATTGACATTGGTCCAACCAGTCCCGTTGTTCGTCGAGCGAAAAATCCCACCAAACGTTCCCGCAAAGAGCGTCGACCCGTTCACTGCAAGTGCGCGGACGGTTGTGTTCGTCAGGCCGGAATTCAACGGCGACCAGTTGCCGCCATTGTTTGTCGAGATGAACACGCCGCCGCCATTGGTGCCGGCAAAAAGACTTGAATCCTTGATTGCGAGCGCGTTAACCCGAGCTGTTGTCAGCCCCGTGTTGATGCCAGCCCATGTAGTTCCGTCGTTCGTCGAACGGAATGCGCCAGCCAGCGTTCCCGCAAAGAGATCATCGCCGTTCACGACGAGAGCGAGCACACTCGTATTTGTCAGACCGGCGTTGACCGCTGTCCAGGTTGTTCCGTTGTCTGTTGAAAGAAACACTCCAGCGCTTGTTCCTGCGAAAATGTTTGTCCCTTTGGGAGCAAATGCAGTCGCACCGTGGTACGTGCCACTGAAACTCAGGCCGGTACTTGCCGTCGTCCAGTTCGCCCCATCATTCGTTGATCGAAAATTGCCTCCACCTGAAGTTCCCGCAAAAACCATTGGCCCGCCGGTTGCATTGGGGTTCATACCAAGGGCAGTTATTGGCCCGCCACATGGGCCATTGGTTTGAATCCATTGGGCATACAATGGAATCGTAATGGTGATGAGGCTAAACACTACAAAGAAGAATTGGAGAATGTTCTTCATCTTTTTCCTTCTTGAAATAGTGAAGGGCTGTCGCCCATCATCTTATCAAAAGAAGCCTCTTGGTTTCGGCGAATGATCCGGCCTGCAAGCGATAAAAATACACACCACTCGATAAACCTTCTGCGTTCCATTGTTGTGAATAGGTCCCAGGTGATAACTCTTCCGATAGAAGAACAGTTACTTCTCTTCCCAAGGCATCGAAGACTTTCAACGATACAAACGATCTGGATGGAATGCTAAAGGAAATCGTCGTCGTTGGGTTAAACGGGTTCGGATAGTTTTGCGACAGGCTGAATGCATCGGGAATTGTCGGATTTGATAAACGTACCTCAGTGATCTCGGAAATTGGGCGACGCCACACGCCAAGAAAGAATGTCCCGGCAAAAATATTTGTCCCTCCCCCACCGATTGGTACGGTGGCGAGCGACATAACAGAAGGATAAATGAGACCGAGAGTCCCGGGCAATCCAGTGTTGATCTGGGTCCAGTTTGTGCCGCTGTTCGTGCTGAGGTACATACCGAAGACCGTTCCCGCAATCAGATTCGAGCCTACGGATTTTAGGCAATAGATGGATGCTATCGTGAGTCCGGTGTTCATCGGATT
>JBGPGQ010000296.1:0-4171 GCA_041483995.1 Bacteroidota bacterium | reverse complement strand
GTACTTTTCAATAACGTCATCAAAGTAGAATTGTGATGCTTTGTAGAATTCCATTGTTTGATAGAGACGGGCCGTATCATATTCCTTTTTTGCAAGCCGGTCTGTCAACTCTTTTACTTTTGCCTCAACATCCGCAGTATGCTCAGAGGTCGGGTAGTATTCGAGAAATGTTTGAAATTCATCTATGGCCGTCTTGGTGTATTGCTGATCGAGAGGCGTTTTCGGAGCAAGGTCATAGTACGAGAGACCCAGTTTATATTGGGCCTCAGGTACCAATGGGCTGGCGGGCATATTCCTCTTTAGGGTCGAATACTCAAACACCGCCAGTAAGAATTCCCCACGCTTGAAGCGGCACTCCCCAAGATAGAATTGAGCGTCATCCGCGTAGCCACTTCCCTGATTTTGGAGCGTGACAATTGTGAATTCATTGATCGCCTCAAGGTATTTCTCGTCGTCAAAGAGTGCCTTTGCTTTTTGGAAGCGATCTTCAGCACTGAGGGTACTCGCGGTTTCACTCGAACCGCATCCTACGAATAAGACAACAATTCCACTCAAAACACAAATGAAAATGCTTCTCACCATGGGAATTGCTCGGGCATTGTTCCTGAAGATAATGTTTTGACCCTTTCCAAAATTAGATTTAATTCCGGCTTATCAATAACAAATTGTGGTTGAAGCCCACAGGACACCGGCAGGCAACTGAATGAAGACACCCGAGTACCAGTTGTATCCTTGGTAATCTCAGCGGAAAATCCTATACTCCGCTGGGTCCAGAATCTCGCCGGTTGACGGAAAACAAAATTTCCCAGTGAATGTACTATATACTTCCCATCGAGTTCTTCGACGCCGTATGGTACATGTGGGTGGTGACCGAGGAACAAATCCGCGCCGCCATTAATCACAAGCCTGGCAAATTCCTTCATGCGCGTTGTTGGCCGCTCTGCATATTCTTCTCCTCCATGGTAACTCACGATGATGAAATCAACCGAGTCACGATATGCCCTAATGCGTGGCAGTAATAGGGTAGTATCAGCTTCAGCAACATACCGTGTCCATTGCCTGTCTTGAATGTTCATCACATCTGTACATGCAAAAAAAGCAATTCGAATGTTTTTCCTAATAACAATTGTCGGATCGAAGAGAGATGCACTGTGCGTTGCAGTGCCGGCAAATTGTACGCCTGCTTCTGACAGATATTGTATAGTTTCATTCTGCGCCTTGAACCCATAGTCCAAAGCATGATTGTTCGCCGTCGAAACAACTGAGATTCCGGCTAGACGTAGGGAACTTGCTCCCGCAGGAGGTCCCGTAAAAATCAGATTGTTGCGCGGATTCTGTGTTTCACCGTGTTGATCGGATAGCGTGCACTCCAAGTTTGCAAAAACAACGTCATAGGTCGCAAGAATGTCCTTGACAAACACAAAAGGGAAAAGTGTATCTCCCTGTAGTATACGCTGTCCTACTTCACGTCCTAAGTTGACATCTCCAATCGCCAGCAATCGGATACTGGTGGAACGCTGACTGCGATTCGCAAGACGGAGACTTTGGGCTGGTAAATCCCCTACACCCTCTAGATGAAATGCACTGACAGTTATGTAGAGGACGCCGGCCAACCCAATCGCAGCTACCAACCTCCCCGTCATTTGGATGTATCAACTCCGGACATTAAACAAAAGAAAAACAGCTACAGCAATAGCGCCCAAGAGCACAAAGGGTTCTACAACATTGGAGAATAATCCTTCTGATGGAAGTACACCTCGAGTTAATGGAAGAGTTGGATTCTCAATGTTGCTCAGGTCCGATACTGCAATCGTATCACAATGTTGCTCGCGAACGTCGGAAGAAGTTATGATGCTTCCAGAAGACGCCGACACTACTTTTGTGCTCAACAATAGACTTACTCTTCGGTCCATGATCTTGTGGCCAAACCAACCATCTCTCCGCAGATTTGTGTACTCAATTTTTGTATCAGTCAATCCAATGTCTGCCGTAAACTGCGTTTGACCTGATGCAACAACATGCAGGCCTTGCTGCACAAAGCCGCTGAAAAGCGCCTGATCGATAAGCCATGCAGATTCTCGGGGGAATACTGAGAGCAGAACGGAGCTGGAGTCAACATGAGGTATCTTGAAAGCAATGGCGGACCCAATCCTCTGCGCTAGAAGTCTTGTGACATCAAGATTTGACAGCGGTATTCGTTCAACATTTGCATCCTGCGATAGAGAAATCTCTTGCCAGCCTAGCAGGAAAACAAACATCAGCAGTGATTGTCTCAGGATTTTCTCCAATCTTATGCGTATATGCCGCGTACTTTTAACGTTTTTGCAACTTTGTCGATTGCAAGTACATATGCACCGATGCGCATTGTCACCTTATGCTTCTCGGCCGTTTCGTAGACTGCATCGAACGCAGTACGAATCATGCGCTCGAGTCGCCTATTCACTCGCTGGTGGCTCCAGAAATACCCAACCCGATCCTGCACCCACTCAAAATAAGAAACCGTTACTCCTCCAGAATTCGCGAGGATATCAGGTATCACCAGAATCCCTTTCTCCTGAAGGATAGGATCAGCTTTAGCAGTCGTCGGACCGTTCGCACCTTCAGTGATGATTTTCGCATGGATCTTCTTGGCTACTGAGGGGGTTATCTGATCTTCTTTCGCCGCCGGTACAAGCACATCGCATTCCAATTGAAGTAGCTCCGTCTGCGATATCATTTCTCCCCCTTTCCAGCCTTCGAGCGACCTATTCTTTTCAGCATATGAGATAGCTTCTTTGATATCAATTCCTGACCTGTTGTAATACGCGCCCGAAATGTCGCTTATACCAATAATCTTGCAGCCCTGCTCTTCAAGGAGTTGTGCGGAAACAGAACCCACATTGCCAAATCCCTGAACGACAACAGTTGCTTCCTTAGGACTCAGGTTGATCTTCTGTAGAGCCGAGAGAGTGTTTACCATAACGCCTCGACCTGTTGCCTCTCTGCGACCGAGCGAACCCCCGAGAATCAGCGGTTTGCCGGTAACCACTGCATTTTCCGTTCTCCTGCTGTGCATACTATAGGTATCCATGATCCATGCCATGGTCTGCTCATTGGTGTTCATATCCGGAGCAGGAACGTCACGATCTGGACCAAAAACATCCATCATGTTTGCAGTGTAACGGCGAGTTATTTTCTCGATCTCCACCCGTGTAAGTCTTGAAGGGTCACACTTGACCGCTCCCTTCGCTCCTCCAAACGGTATGTTCACGACAGCGCATTTCCATGTCATCCATGCCGCGAGAGCCTTCACCTCATCCAGAGTAACATCGGGTGAGTAGCGAATCCCGCCCTTTGATGGCCCCATGACCTCATTATGAATAACGCGATACCCCTCAAATATCTGAATCTTGCCGTCATCCATCTGTATGGGAATCGACACAATGTATTGACGCACCGGAGTCTTGAGGTATTCATAGACTCCAGGCTCCAATCCTAATATCTCCGCAGCCACATCAAATCGTTTCATCATCGATTGAAGTGGGTTTTCCCGATCCATTACAGGTGCAGGTTCCTTGTAGGTGATGTGATTCTCAGGCTCCATGCTCACGAGTTCTTTCTTTTTTGAACAGTTTGATTTCTTGGCCGCATAATTTACAAAAAAACGCTCAGACTATCAACAAAACCAACATCGAAAGAGCGTTTCGATCAGTCACCTTCGGAACCGGGAGAGCTCCTCAATTACCAATCCAACATCTTCATCAATAAAATGTCGAGAGAACCTTCTGGCCCTCCGTACTTCATCATCATCAATGTGAGCAATGATCAAATCCTCGTCGAATAATTTTCCTTTTGCAACCGTTTCACCATCTGGTCCCGTCACCGAAGAACCACCCCAAAAATTTACACCATCTTCATATCCAACGCGATTACAAAAAGCAATGTATGTTGTCAAGAGACGGGCATATGTTCTATGGTTCTCAGAGTTTACCACGTCTGTCTGAAGCTCTTCCTCGTTGCCTCCCAGGCGGGTGGGACTTGCAACGAGGGCTATAATAATCTGCACACCCGATTGCGCGAGAACATACGGAAGGGAAATATGCCACATATCCTCACAAATGAGTGCTCCCAACAAACCATGCTTTGATTCAAATGGATTGACTGTCGTTCCTCGGTTGAAGTACCTCATCTC
>JBGPGQ010000295.1:0-4221 GCA_041483995.1 Bacteroidota bacterium | reverse complement strand
AGTACGGACAGAAAAAAGCTCGTAAGCGGTTCCAGTTCTCGAAGCGTTAATCGTTGTAAATAAGCATACCTTTGGATTTCACCGGCAGTGTCCGGCTTAGGTCGGATTCCGGTGAAAGTTGAAGAAGGTAGAAGATCAAACTACACATAAGGAACATCATTATGCCACGTGTTGAAGTTGCCGAACTATTGGCAGCAGGGTGTCACTTTGGACACCTCACCCGCCGTTGGAATCCCAAAATGCGTCCATATATTTTTATGGAACGAAACGGGATACACATCATCGATCTCATGAAATCCCAGGCTCTGTTGGACGAGGCATGCAATGCAATCAGCAATCTTGTTGCCGAAGGCAAGCGTGTACTTTTTGTCGGGACAAAAAAGCAGGCAAGCGGCGTTGTCCGGGAAGAAGCCGTGCGCTGCGGACAGTTTTATGTCAGCGATCGCTGGCTGGGCGGTTCGTTAACGAATTTCACAACCATTCGAAAGAGCGTGAAGCGCCTTACCAACATCGAAAAGATGGAAAGCGATGGGACCTTCGACAAGATTACAAAAAAGGAAGGACTCTTCCTTGGACGTGAGAAGGAAAAGCTTAACAAAGTGCTCTCAGGAGTCGTCGAAATGACGCGTCTTCCCGGTGCATTGTTCGTTGTTGACGTGAAGAAGGAAGCAATTTGTGTAAAGGAAGCGAAGCGGCTTGGCATCCCGGTGTTTGCTATTGTTGATACGAATTGCGACCCCGATGATATCGACTATGTAATCCCGGCGAACGATGATGCCATCAAGTCTGTCCAGGTGATTTCCAGGACATTTACGAATGCGATTCTGGAGGGCAAGGAACGTTCTGCAACGAGGCAAATGGAGATGGCGGCTGAGATGGAGAATAAAGACAAGGACGCGGTCGCTGACGAAAAAGCAGTATTGAATTGAACGAAACATATATTGCAAGAGGATGAAGTGGAAGTTATGCAAATTACAAATGACATGATCAAACGGTTGCGCGAGAAAACCGGCGCTGGAATGATGGACTGTAAGCGGGCGTTGGAAGGCAGCGGTGGGGATATGGACGCGGCAATCGAGTTCCTCAGGAAGAAAGGGGCCGCTCTCGGCCAAAAGCGATCCGATCGGGCTGCAAAAGAGGGAATGATTGTTACACGCGTTTCAGCAAATGGTAAGACAGGCGTTGTCGTTGAGGTTAACTGCGAGACTGATTTCGTCGGCAGGAGTGATGACTTCGGTGGCTTCGCTAATCTTGTTGCAGAGGCGATTGAGAACCATAAGCCAAGAACGTTGGAAGCAGTGCCGTTGTTGCCAACGTCAACAGGGCGCAGTGTGGGTGAACTTATGAATGACCTTCTTGCAAAAGTGGGAGAAAAAATTGACGTGCGGCGGTTTTCTGTTCTTGAATCGACCGATGGCATGGTGAGTTCGTACACTCACCTCGGGAGCAAAATCGGCGTGTTGGTGGATCTTAGCGGCTTGGATGCCGCAAGTGTCCCTGCCGGTCGCGATATTGCGATGCAGATCGCAGCCATGAACCCGCTTGTGATTTCTCGGGAACAGGTGGACAAGGGTTTGCGCGAGCGCGAGCTTGATATTTATAAAACACAGGCGGGCAATGAAGGTAAGCCTCCACAGATTGTGGAAAAGATAGCAATGGGGCGTCTTGAAAAATTTTACCAGGAAGTTTGTTTGCTCGAGCAAACGTTTATCAAGGATTCAGGCAAAACTGTGAAGGATTATCTTCAGGAAGCCGGTTCAAAGACAGCTCATCAGATTGCAGTGAAAAGCTTTCAGCGATTCCACCTTGGGGATGAAACAAAAACAGTATAGGTCCTCTTCAAGAGGACATTTTTTTATGGGTATATGTTCGGACGTGAAGCAATGAGTAAACCGAAGTATAAACGTATATTGCTGAAGTTAAGCGGCGAGGCTTTGTTGGGAGATCTCGAGTATGGGATCGATCCTCAAGTCCTGAAACGCTATTCCACGGAAATCAAATCCGTGAAAGATCTCGGTGTGCAGATCGGGATTGTGATCGGCGGCGGTAACATCTACCGGGGCGTGTCCAACTCGTCCAATATCGACAAGGTTACCGGCGACCATATGGGCATGCTCGCGACGCTCATTAATTCGCTGGCACTGCAAAGTGCACTCGAACACGAAGGAATAGTTACCCGGCTCATCTCCGCCATTCGCATGGAAGTGATTGCAGAACCGTTTATCCGACGCCGTGCCGTACGCCATCTCGAAAAAGATCGCGTTGTTATTTTTGGGGCAGGCACAGGAAACCCATATTTTACCACGGACACGGCTGCCGCACTGCGCGCTGTGGAAATCGAAGCTGATGTCATCATCAAGGGGACTCGCGTTGACGGCGTGTATGACTCAGATCCCGAGCGGAATCCTGCGGCATTCAAATTTCCGGAGATATCCTATCTTGACGTTCTGAAGAAGGATTTGAAAGTGATGGATATGACGGCGATAACTCTTTGCAAGGAAAACAAGTTGCCGATTCTTGTGTTTAATATGAACACCACCGGCAATCTCAAACGACTCATACTCGGCGAGTCCGTGGGGACAAAGGTTTTGGACACATTGTCTCCCGCGTACGATCATCAATAACAAGGACGTTCGATGGTCAAAAAAATTCTCAAGGAATCAGAAGAGCGGATGCACAAAGCAACCGAGGTTGTCCGACAGGAACTGGTCAAGATCCGGACAAGCAAGGCGACAACTGCGTTGCTCGACGGCGTCAAAGTTGATTACTACGGAACCATGTCCCCTCTGACACAGGTGGGGAGCTTGAGTGTGGCTGATACCCACTCGCTTACGGTACAGCCGTGGGACAAGAGCATGCTGGATCCGATATTGAAAGCGATACAGTCGGCCAACCTTGGTTTGAATCCGACGAAAGACGGTGATGTTGTCCGTGTCCCGATTCCACTGCTCAACGAGGAACGTCGTCGGGAGCTCGTCAAGCTCACCAAGAAGTTTGGAGAGGAAGGGAAGATCGCGGTGAGAAATGTCCGGCGTGATGTAATGGAACATCTCAAGAAATCGGAAAAAGCCGAGCATTTTTCCGAGGATGAGCGGAAAAGGGGGGAGACCGAAGTGCAAAAAATGACGGACAGGTTCATTAAGGATATCGATGATTTGCTGACACACAAAGAGAAGGAAATTATGGAAGTGTAGTAGGATCAGCCTCCGATCATCAAAAGCCAGCCCATATGAGCTGGCTTTTTCATTGAAACTTACCCCAACGAATGCCGTACACTCTTTCAGATGCTCAATTACCTGGAGGGGGCTCACGATGACAACGACAAACGACATAAAGAGATTGTATAAATCCCGTTCGGATCGGATGATTGATGGAATCTGCGGCGGTGTGGCAGCGTATTTCGGAGTTGATCCCACCCTTGTTCGCGTGGCTTGGGTGTTACTGACTTTACTCGGTGGTTCAGGGATAATTCTTTATATCATCGGAATGATCATAATGCCTGTTGAACCTTCCACTGGCATGTCCCAGCCCATCAAACATTCTTCACATACAAACCAGCAGTTTTGGGGGATTCTCCTTCTCGTTGCAGGTATCTTCTGGCTTGCCGGCAATCTCGGGTTTTCCCTATGGCATCACTGGTGGGGTTTCTCATGGGATGTGCTGTTGCCGGTTGTACTCATACTTGCGGGCACGGCTTTTTTGTTTGGCGGAAGGAACTACATCTCAAACAACGCACCCCAATCTGAGCCGGTCCCGGGCACGGCTCCTGTACCTGAGTCACAGACTCCCAAGCGGCTCTACCGCTCCAGATATGATCGAAAGCTGTTCGGCGTGTGTGGCGGTCTTGGCAATTTTTTCAACATCGATCCTACCCTTGTTCGCGTAATATTTATTGTTTCCTTATTTGCTTCATTTGGGTTGATGCTGTTGATGTACATTGTAATGGCGGTTCTCGTGAACGAGGAACCACTAGTTATTCCGGTTTCTTGAGTAATGTGATGGAGCGTCAATGAAAACCAAGCCCTTCTGGTTCGGTGCCATCCTCATCTTGGTCGGTGGGGTAATATTGCTCAACCGTCTCGACCTTATTACAATGCGCTGGTCGACTGTTGCCTGGTGTGTGGTGGCGTTGTTCGGTGCGCGGAGAGCGGTGAGCGGATTTTCAAAGGACAAGGGTGGGTCTGTTCTATGGGGAACCGTGCTCTTTCTCGTTGGATTGTT
>JBGPGQ010000294.1:0-4288 GCA_041483995.1 Bacteroidota bacterium | reverse complement strand
GTGCCAGCCTTCAATTGTGCAATAGAGAAACATGCATCCTATGATGGTCAGTATTGTAGCTGGCATAAGGAGTCCGTAATTCGAACGGTCCTTGAGGAACACTGCATAGAATACCACACCGGTGCCAAGCACAAGCAGCGGCCAGAGGTCACGCCCCCGCAAGTCTGTGACGTTGGGAAGAAGAAAAATAATGCCGATGATAATGAGAAGTAATCCGGGAAACAACGCTTTTGATGATTGCCCCATATCGTCCTCCATTAGTTTGATTCTTCATGATACTTTTGCTCGCCCACTCGTAGTGCGATGCTGAGATGGTCTTCCTTCCTTGGCACCGCGCATGAATAAATGTTGCTGTACGCACAATATGGGTTGAATGCCTTATTGAGATCGATAACATATTGAAAATTTGGATCGGGCTGTTCGTCTCCGATTTCCACGTACCGACCGACGCCATATGTTTCCTTGCCGGTGGTGTTATCCGTAAACCAGACGCTGAGGTTGTTCTTGTACAAGGCGTATCGTTTTGAGTCGTAGGGAGTGAACTTGTACACGTTGATCTTGAGGGTCACCGTCTCTCCGGCGTCGCTCGGTACAGCGAATTCAAAATACCCATACTTGAGTTGCTTCCGTTCTTCTCCTTTCGTCCCTAACACAATGACCGTTTCCGGATGTTCGTAGCGGTGCAGTATCGAGAGCCCCCTGAATCGTGGATCGATAGGAAACCAATGCAATCTATGAAAGACTATGGTTGTATCTTTCTTGAAGGGCGAATCGGGATCGTTCCGGAAAGACTCGTCCGTTGCCGCGCGATGGTCAATGTTGTCCTGAATGATCTTGAGGCTGTCGGCGGAAGACAAGGAAGGAAGAGGTTTTCTTTGGCTGCAAGAGAAAAGAGTCATCGCAAGTAGGATTGTCGCTACGCTAGCCGGGGTTTTGCATCGCATCATATTATCACAAGCCGAGTTTGTTGAGGAAATGATTGAGTTTTCCACGAGCGCCGAGGTTGTAGCCATGCCGGTTGCTTGTCCCTCGGGAGGCATGAAACACATATTCAGAAACAGGAAAGTCCACAAGTGTGTATCCACGACGTACAGCCATGGCCATATTCTCCAAACAGGGAGCTCCGTGACGTTTGAACTCTGGTAATGTCAGGTATAGTTCTCTTCTTATCAGCATGCAGATCGGACGAATATAGGGAATGCCGGTGTCTTCCGGAACATCGAACCCGCGCTTGTTCATGTAAATCCGTTTTCCGACCGCATAGTGTGATGGCTGTTGGTCTCCCAATGAAACCATCAGTTCCACAAAATCCCCCTTGAGAATCTTGCAATCGGAGTCGATGAAGAGAGCATAAGGTGTGCGGACAGTGCGCAGGGCCAGATCCATTGCAGGTCCGTGATGGATGTTGGTTGCATTGATAAGAACATCGGTGTGTTGAGGTATGAGTTGCTGCAATTCCTGCAAGGCTTGCATACTGTCATCATGCGAGCCATTATCGATTAGAAGAAGCGGGATATCGGGATAGTACGTTCGTAATGAAGTGACGGCAAAGCGGGTTAAATCCGTCGTTCGGAAATTGATAATTACTACTGTTACCGGCCACTGGGTTACCATGGCGCTCAGCTGTTTCCGTACACCTTGCCGACGCCGAACTTGCTTGCAGCCCAGAGTGCAAGGTTGGCAGTGATTGCGACAATGGCATGTTTTTCATCTTCAGCTCGGACCACCAGCGCGTAGGTGTCGGCGACGAATTGAAAATTGCGCAGCATCCGGGCGATCTGGGTGCGTTTGACCCCGCCATGCCAGAACGCGATTTGGGTTTCAATCATTGTGCGATGTCGCCGTAGCAGCTCGCCCATCGGAAATACTTTTTCACTCAATGGTGTACGCGGAGTACAGATGTGGGAGAGGTCGTCAAAATATTCATCCCAGTGTGTGGCAAACGAACGGTTTTCGTGTCGCCGCAAATAACGGGCTCGCTTCAGTGAAAAATGTGCCTTGGTTCTTGCCCGGAATTTTGGGACAACGGGATGCAAGTCATACAACGTTTCTGTGTTGGTTGGGTCATCGTTATCAACTTCACGGTATACCCACCTTTTTTTCAACACCTTCCAGGTATCGACGCAGACGACCGGTGCCTTGCGACTGTCGACATAAATGAATTTCCCGCGCTCTGCTCCGACGACGGTAATCCAATGTCCCCAGTGGTCGACGCAGAGCAAGGCGGGGTGACCGCGTTTGAGAGAAAGAAGCAACTCGCGTTTTGCGCGCAACGCGTTCTTTCTTCGTATCACACTCATCTCGCAATCATACGCTTTTGCCGCACGCGCGAGCTTTATTTCATCTGTGCCAGTCCACCAGTGCGTGCCTGCAATGCGAGCCACTTGTTTTTCATCAACAATCTTGCCGAGCATGATAAGCGCATGCTTAAGCGCGAAAGGCCCGCAGAGCCATTTATTTGGTTGAGGATACAGTCCCATGGAAAGCTACACTTCCGGTGTTTAAGAGGTTACGAAATGTGTGTGAGCCCGGGCGGGCTCACTGCTGTAAAGGTACTGAAAGACGTGGGGAAATCCAAGAGAAGAGTTTTGAGCCACAGGACATCAATTTGGCTACAGAATCAACAGAAGAATCTACCGATTGCCGGAATTCTCCACAGCAACAGCGTCTTCCCTGAAACTTCGTACGACGAAATAGAACCCCGCCACCAGCCCGGCAGCGCAGATCAGCAAGCCACAAATGAAAACAATGACCCCGAGTGTTTCTGCGGAGTCAAGGTTGTCCGAGAGCAACCAACTCCAATCGTGGATTACTCCTTTTGCGATCAACCTAAGATGTCTGTACGGCGCATCCCGTATGTATATGCTCACGTTCACGAGATTTTCCCCGAGCCAAAATGCCGGATAGGGAGTCTGCGATGGATTCTGTCTCCACGTAACAATCAGCAGCAATAGCGGGACGAAACACTGGAAGAAAGACCCACCAAACACGTAAATCCACATCCCGAAAAGTCTGAGGAAGAAATGCCCGGCTTCGTGAATGAAGAGGTTGATGGTATCGAGAATGAAGAGGGCGAACGGAGGGTGGTAGTCAAAGCCGGCGGGACCATCGGTTGTTGCTAGAAAATACAATAAATACGCGAGGTACGATAGCAAGATGATTTTGAAGATGAGGCCGGTTCGTCCCATGATGCTTGCGTCCCGTTAGAGTTTACCCGTCTCACGATAGAATAGGATGAGATCGGTGCTTACAGGTTTCGCACCAAGTTGCCGCAGCATGGTGATGATCTGCCCGCGGTGGTAACTGGAGTGGTTGACGACATGCTGGAATGCGTGCCAGAAGACGTGCGTGAACGTATCACCCTTCAAGGTCTTCATTGTAAACGTACCGGTTAGTTTTTTGTCCGTCATACTACCGAGCCATTTTGCATAGTCATATCCTACTTTTTCCCAAATTGTTTTGAGCTCAGCTAACGACTTGGGCGGATTCTGACTGAGGAAGGGCTGCGGTTCACCCGTGAAGCGTTCAAGCCAGACTTTCTCTGCACCGACAGTATGAACTAGCGTCCCGTGGATGCCGCCGTGACTGGATTTCATATCCTGCGTGTACTGATCGGATGGTAGTTGAGCTACCGCGTCAAAGATGCGATTGTTAGCCCACGAGTTGTAGGCGTGAAGAAGTTTGAGCTCGGAAAGAGTCATGACAATTCCCTTATGAATAGGTCGTGGAATGAAGGGGCATTTCCTATTTTAACATCGTCCACTGTGTCGATGTGACTACATAGTATGTCAGCACGCAAGCGCACACAATCAATGTTCCGCCGGCGAATTTGTAGATTGTCGAGAGCACATCGGGGGAGAACTTCGACCGATGCTTGACGAGCATTCTCGCCAAAACAACAAACCAGCAGGCTGTTCCAATCCCAAAGCCGAAAGCATACGCAATGTTGTCGTCCGAGTTTCCACTCAGCCAATGATTTGCCTGAAGGTAACTTACCACGCTGATCATCGATGGAATGAATGTAGGCGCGGCAAGATTTGCGACCGCAATGAGCACACCGATGAAGAATGGTGACGAGTAGCCGAGTTTCTGCGCTTTTTCTTCTTGTGCCTGTTCCACTTTGAGGATTTTCTGCTCCGCTTCAGGGTGATGTTCCTGCCGCGTGTAACGGTCGAAGCCGGCGAAGAGCATGCGCGCCGGCAGGCTTCCCGCGCCGCCGGCGACGGCCTCGATCTGCCACGCCAGCGCGCGCGCCGGCTCGCGCCAGCCCGCCGCATCGCAACGGCGG
>JBGPGQ010000293.1:0-4333 GCA_041483995.1 Bacteroidota bacterium | reverse complement strand
CCTATACCCTAAACCCTGTTTCTCAACTCATCCAATTCACTCTCGACTCCGGATTCCACTTTGTTGTGGTTTTCTTTGGCTTGGTGAAGAATTCGATGGAACTCTTTCCAGTAATATCGCCCGCACCGAATTTTGACTCGTTCCATCCGCCAAATGAGAAGGGCTCCCGTGGTACGGGAACACCGATGTTCACACCAATCATGCCGGCACTTGCTCGTTCGATAACATGGCGAGCCATACTGCCGCTTTGTGTAAACACGGATGCAGCATTACCATACGGGTTGTTGTTCTCGATCTTGAGCGCTTCGTCCACGGTTTGGGTCCGCATAATTGCGAGGACTGGCCCAAACACCTCCTCCCGCGCAATCTTCATCTCAGGGCGGACATAGTCGATTACCGTTGGACCGACATAGTAACCATCTTCCTTTCCTTCTACAACGGTATTCCTTCCATCCACAAGGATCTTCGCCCCCTGCTTTTCAGCCTCTGCAATATAACCTTCGATTCGTTCTTTGGCTTGTTTCGAGATCACGGCGCCAAGATTCTTACCAGGGACGATCTTCCGAGCTTCATCGCAAAGTCGTTTGATAATGTGGTCGACGTTGCCGACTGCAATCATTGCAGACGCAGCCATACAACGTTGTCCGGCGCAGCCGCTCATTGATGCAGCAACGTTGGAAGCAGTCATCTCTTCGTGGGCATCGGGAAGTACAATCAAGTGGTTCTTTGCTCCACCGAGGCACAGTGCGCGCTTGAAGTGCGCTGTTGCCCTTGCATACACAAGCTTGGCGACGCGGGTTGAACCAACAAATGTCACCGCTTCTATGCCGGGATGATCGCAAATCGCTTCGACCACAGTCTGCCCGCCCTGCACCACGTTGAAAACACCATCGGGTAGTCCTGCTTCCTTAAGAAGCTCCGCAATTTTGATTGAGTTGAGCGGGACTTGTTCTGACGGCTTGAGGATCATGGTATTGCCGAGTACGAGGGCGTTCGGTATCGTCCAGTTCGGGACCATGTTTGGAAAATTAAAAGGTGTTATCGACGTTATCACGCCTACGGGGAATCGGTCGATTCGACACTCGACGCCACGGCTGACTTCCAATATCTCCCCGCCTGAAAGCTGAGGCATTGAGCAGGCAAATTCGGTTACTTCAATCGACTTCTCAACCTCGGCCATCGCTTCGCTCATGATCTTGCCGTTTTCTTCATGCACCAACGCTGCAAGTTCCTGTGCGTGTTTCTCCAGAAGTGTTTTGTAGCGATAGAACACCTGTGCCCGTTCTTTGATCGGTGTTGCAGACCATGCGGGGAACGCAGCTGCGGCAGCACGAACAGCCACATCAACCTCCGCAGCGGTTGAAAGTGGCACGTTCGCGATTTGCCTTCCGAGTGATGGGTTCATCACAGCCAAGTACTGCGGGGCTGATGACTCGACGAAATTTCCGTTGATGTAGTTGCGGACCCTTGGCGACCCGTTTGGTGGTGACGGACTTGCTGAAGTCTTGGTCTGTCCTGGTATTGTGATGTATTGCGACATTGACAGAATTCTCCTTATGTGGAACTGTGAAACGGCACTAAGGGTTGCCGCAAGGGGTGCGGGATGTCAACCTAATTGTGAATTGACTCATAGCAATCAGTCATTTCCTATGTCTTCATTCCAGAGGGTAGGGTTCTTCCGGATAAACTCCCTCATCATCTGTTTGCAATCTTCAGAGTCAACGTCAATCACTTCTACTTCATGCGATTCCATGAATTCTTTTGCTCCATGAAATGTCTGGTCTTCTCCAACAATTACTTTCTTTATGTTGAATTGTACAACTGCGCCGGCACAAAGATAACAAGGCATAAGTGTAGAGTACAAGACAGTATCCTTGTAGCTCCGCAACCGCCCCGCGTTGCGAAGACAATCGATCTCTGCGTGGGTAATTGGATCGTTATTCTGAACGCGACGATTGTGTCCCCGACCGATTATTTTTCCATCGCGTACCAGCACCGAACCAATGGGAATTCCACCCTCGCAAAGGCCTTGTGTGGCTTCCTCAATGGCTGCTTGCATGAATCTATCAATGGAAGAAGACATCCAACAAGAATTGACATTGTTTCTGTAGAAACTTACTTATAAACTAATCGAATCGAGAGACAAAGGCAATTCAACGACTTTGCCGCTTGCATGCTGGAGGATCTGGTACAAATTGAGCCATAACACCTTTTTTTGATTTTTTCTCTTGACAAACTCCTCCAAATAAGTATATTGTCTTGAAGTATCTGATTTATGTGATTTACTTAATATGTTCTAAATACTTTGATAAAATGCCGTTCTTTGGGAAAAATAACGAGTTTCGCAGGTATCTCGATCTGGGATACCTTATTCAGCTTGCATTCTTGCTGATTTCATTATGTTCACAAAACGCTCTTTCCCAGGCAAGCCCTTCTCCAGTTTCATTCTCAGTACAAGGCTCCATAAAGAGTTTCGGAAAGAATCTCGGGTTTGACCCTGCTTTTGGATATGGAGGAGGGGCTTCATTTTCGATTAGTCAAACTGTTCAGGCTGAACTACTAATTGAAAGTGTACACTCGAAAAAAGAGTTTGATCTTATCGGTTCAATAGGCAGTCTCAATGTTGGCATCACGAGTTATCAATTCCGACTGCTATACAAAATAGCAACCATTGGCAATAGCGTTGATTTATCAGCGTCTGCGGGAATGGGTGTAGCAACACTGAAGAGTTCTGCAACAACTATTTCGCTCGGAGCTCTGGGCCGGGTGGTTATTCCCGAACGGTCAGAAAACCGAACACTATACACAACCAGCGTGCGAGTTTCAAAAACTCTGGCACCCCGGGTTGCAATCCAGATCGAACCTGAGGTTTTTGTTTTGTCGCCATTGCCATCGGCTCAATCAAATTATTCCTTGACAGGAGGCATCACTGTTGGACTTTTCTAGAAAGAAGTTAGCAGCCATACTATTGGCGGCAGGTATGGTCGCGCGAGTATCTCCGGTGGTTGCACAGGAAACAGAAAATCTCCCGGATGCAACGTCGCCTTCTACTCTTATTGATTTGAATAGAGGAGTGACATTTGAGATTTCCCCACATACCGGCATGATGGGCGGGAGTGGGATATTTGGTTTGCGACTTTCAATGAACTACAGTTCCATCAATTTTGAACTTGCTGGCGAACAGGTGATAGGCAATACAGCGAATCTCTATCCAATCTCAGTGAATGTGCTTTTAAACCTGGCAACGCGCAGCCGTCTGATCCCTTACGGCGCGGTTGGTGCCGGGTTGTTGTTGGCCGTTCCCACTAACACAATTGGTGACGAGACTGTTTCAAGCCTCGGGATCAATTTTGGCGGTGGAGCCAGGTACTATCTGACGTCAACCTTTGGCTTCAGGGTAGAGGTGAAACAGTATATCACAAACGTTGCAAGTAAGAGAGACTTGAAAAGTGAGCTTCTGATTTTTCAAGAAGTGAGTGTTGGCGCGACGTTCATGCTTCATTAACGACGACAATGGAGAGACCGATGAAAGAATGCAAACGTCTTATGGTTGTAATGTTGTTCGCTGTTCTATTGCTGCAGTCATCCTCCGCGCAAGCACAGTTGCGGTATGAGAGCAGTTTGACCTTTGCGGCCGGAGCGTATGCTGCTAGTGGGTTTGGTACAAACCATTATTTGGGAGCCCGATACAATTATTTCTTTCTTGGAGGCAAGTACTTCGTCGAGGCGTCACTTGGTATTAGCAGTCTTCGGTCGCGCGTGCTTGAAAGTGTGTCCAAGCTGCAATTGTTTGAATCACAGCGATTGTATTCGTATGAATTTGTGGTCGCCTACGACGCAAATCCCGCAGGGTATCTGCCATATCTGGATGTAGGTGTTGCAGGAATCAACCAGGGAGGACAGACAAGTTTTGCAGGAGTCGTTGGCTTGGGCAAACGCATCCCGCTGACAGGGTTTCTTGGCAGCAACCAGTTTGGCGTTCGCTACGATATTCGGGATCAAATATTCTCCCAAAAGTTTAATAATACCGATTCATTCATCTCCCACAACATCGCTTTCACTGTTGGCTTTCAACTCTATTTTTGAGAGCGAGTACAGACCATATATATGTCAAATACACACAGTTGAGGGGCCATGAAAACACTATCGATGTTTCCACAAATCGTCCGACTAGCCGCAACGTATGCATGCTTAAGCATTGTGTTAGCTTCATGCGGTTCGTCCCCCCCCGACGATATTCTCGAACGGTCAGGTCAGGCTGCTATTGTTTTCATCAAAGAAAAGAGTCAACAGAACAACCATAGCGGCGCAATGGCAAGCAACGGAGACGAAT
>JBGPGQ010000292.1:0-4335 GCA_041483995.1 Bacteroidota bacterium | reverse complement strand
GAAGAAAAAGAAGAAGAAGAAGCTTCGTCATAAGGAGATTAATCAGGCTGAAGTGAAGGATGCAATCCGGCGGACGTTTGCCGCAATGGATGATACTGCAGTCGTCGGGCGTGCAGTCTTTAGAAAGCGAAAGCGCAAAGAGAGAGAAGAGGAAGAGCTTCGTTTGCAGGAGGAAGCCCAAAAGGAAGAGGGCAAGCTGCGTGTTACAGAGTATCTTTCTGTCAATGATCTTGCAAACCTGATGCGCGTGAATGTTGCAGATGTCATCAAGAAGTGCATGGAACTTGGCATCATGGTGTCAATCAATCAGCGTCTGGACAAGGACACGATTACCCTTGTTGCCGACGAGTTCGGCATCGAAATCAGCTTCTACAGCGAAGTAACGGAAGAAGAAGTCCTTGAAGATCACCCCGATGGGCCGGAAGATCTGCTGCGCCGTCCGCCAGTCGTTACAATCATGGGACATGTTGACCACGGAAAAACCTCGCTCCTGGATTATATCAGAAGCGCGAATGTTGTTGCCGGCGAGTCAGGCGGTATTACCCAGCATATTGGCGCGTACGAAGTCACAACGCAAAGCGGAAACAAAATAGCGTTTCTTGACACACCCGGTCACGAAGCGTTTACGGCGATGCGCGCGCGGGGGGCGCAAATCACGGACATCGTTGTCCTGGTGGTGGCCGTGGACGACAGCGTTATGCCGCAGACACTCGAAGCCATCAGTCACGCCCAGGCCGCGTCTGTTCCAATTATTATCGCGATGAACAAAATCGACAAGCCTGAAGCGAATGCTGATAGGATTCGGCAGCAGCTTGCAGATAAGAATATCCTTGTTGAAGAGTGGGGTGGCAAATATCAGTCGGTTGAGCTTTCAGCGCGCACAGGAAAGAATGTCGATGTATTGTTGGAGAAAATCGCTCTTGAAGCCGAGGTGCTCGATCTGAAGGCAAACCCGAACCGCCTGGCGCGGGCAACGATAGTCGAAGCGCAACTTGATAAGGGGAAAGGCATTACTGCCACAGTTCTCGTGCAAAAGGGAACCTTGCGGATCGGCGATCCTTTTCTTGCAGGTATTTTCAGCGGCAAAGTCCGCGCAATGTTTGATGAACGCGGGAACCGTGTTGAAGCAGCAGGGCCGTCGACACCAGTGCAATTGACAGGGTTGGATGGATTCCCTCAGGCGGGTGATTCCTTCGTTGTAATGTCTTCAGACCGTGAAGCGAGAGAAATCAGTTTGAAGCGCCAACTATTGAAACGTGAACAGGATTTCCGCCAGATTCACCTTACGACCCTGGATGACATCTCCAAGCAAATCAAGGAAGGCCAGGTAAAAGAGCTCGCCGTGATCGTCAAGGGCGACGTTGACGGGTCTGTTGAAGCGCTGTCTGATTCTCTCATGAAGATTGAGCACAAGGAAGTGAAGTTGAATGTTATTCATAGCGGCGTGGGCACAATTTCGGAATCCGATATCATTCTTGCAGCAGCGTCAAAGGCTGTGATCATTGGTTTCCGTGTGAGACCCAACCTGAATGCACGTCGCCTCGCAGAGAAGGAAAAAGTCGACATTAGGACCTACAACATCATCTACGATGCGATCAATGATATCCACAATGCGCTCGAAGGACTGCTTGCCCCGGAGAAGAAGGAAGAGATAGTCGGAACGGCAGAGGTTCGTGAATTGTTCAAGGTCCCAAAAATAGGGAATATTGCGGGCTGCCATGTGCAGGATGGCAAGATTATGCGCAGTAATAAGGTCCGCCTGGTCCGTGACGGCATCCAGGTGTTTGAAGGAGGAATCAGCTCGCTGAAACGGTTTAAGGACGATGTGCGAGAAGTTGAATCCGGGTTCGAGTGCGGCATCGGCCTTGAGAATTTTAATGACATCAAGGTTGGCGACACGATCGAAGCGTTCAAGATCGTTGAGTCAAAGCGAAAACTGTAGGGGACAATGCTGTGACAATCAGGGCTGAGCGGGTTGCCTCGCTGATCAAACACGAGATTGGCGAGATTATTATCAGGGAATACAGTGCTCCGTCGTATGGATTTATTACAGTGACGGACGTGAAAATGACACCCGATTTGAAAATTGCCAAGGTCGCATTCAGTATTTTTGGCAATGCTGATGTGCAAAAAAAAACCATGACCATGTTGGAAACAGAGAAGCAACACATTCGGGGCATTGTCGCGTCGCATTTAAGCATGAAGTTCACACCGGCACTGCAGTTTTACCGGGATGATTCATTGGATCAAGTTGATAGAATTAATACATTGATCAAGAAAATTCACACAGAAAATACACCACAGACCGATGATACTCAGCCCTGAATTCGATCTGCACGAAGGCGAAATGCTCCTTGTCCGGAAACCGAAAGGCTGGACTTCTTTCGATGTGGTAAACAAGATCCGGGGACTGTTTCATATTGCCAAAGTCGGACATGCCGGCACACTAGACCCGATGGCAACAGGCCTTTTGATTATTTGCACCGGTAAAAAAACCAAAGAGATCGATCAGTACGCAGGCTTGGAAAAAGAGTATAATGCAACGATGATTCTCGGTGCACGCACCTCAAGTTTCGATGCAGAGACTCCCGTGATCGAACGACGTAGTATTGATGATGTGACTGAAGAAACAGTTCGTGCAGCCCTTGCGTCTTTTGCGGGTTATCAAACACAACTTGCACCAATGTGGTCGGCTGCAAAAGTTGATGGTAAGCGACTGTATAAGTATGCTCGCAACGGTGTTGAAGTACAACGCCGTCCTCGCGAAGTGAACGTGTATTCAATTGTGCCCACACGCATCATGGTGCCGGAGGTTCAGTTCACAGTGGTCTGCTCTAAGGGAACGTACATTCGAGCCCTGGTAGATGATATTGGAAAGCTGATCGGTTGCGGTGCATACCTGACGGCGCTTGAACGCACTCGCATAGACCAGTTTTGCCTTACTGATGCTGTAACGATTGATGATCTCATCGACTATCGCAGAAACCGTCAGGATAGAATCGAGAGCCATGAGAATCGCTCGATCCCTCGGTGAGGTCGACAGGGACCCGCAATCGGTGGTGACTGTCGGGACGTTCGACGGTGTGCATCTTGCCCATCAAGAAATCGTCCGTGAAGTGGTGAATAGGGCAAAGATGAAGGAGGGGCGGAGCGTCGTGATTACGTTCGAGCCGCACCCGAAAGAAGTTGTGGGCTCGGCGAAAGGCCCGGTGAAACTTCTAACAACCATCAGGGAACGTCTGGCTTTGTTTGAAGGCCTTCATGTTGATCTGGTGTTCATTGTTGGCTTTACGTATGAGTTTTCACGATTGACGCCGTCGCAATTTTATCAGTCGTATGTTGTGGACACAATTGGCGCCAGTGAAGTTGTTGTTGGATATGACCACATGTTCGGTCGTGATCGGCAAGCAGGTATTGAAGAACTTGTTCGGATGGGACAGAAGTTTAATTTCTCAGTGTCTGCCGTTCATCCGTACACAATAGATGGGGTGACTGTAAGCAGCACGCAGATTCGAAATGCCCTTGCTGCGGGCGATGTAGCCAGTGCGCAGAAGTTCCTTGGATATTCATACAGCATTCAAGGGCTTGTTGTTCATGGAGACGGTAGAGGGAAGACGATAGGGTTTCCTACTGCGAACATTACTCCGGACTCGCATAAGAAGCTGATGCCCGCGAGAGGTGTATACCTGGTTGGAGTAGGAGTGGGCCAGCAACACCGGTTTGGCATGATGAACATCGGTGTTCGACCGACCGTGACACAAGGTATTGAAGAAACCGCGGAAGTGCACATTTTTGATTTTGCACGAGAGATTTATGGTGAGCATGTTGTCATTACATTTTTGAAGAAGATCAGGGACGAAAGAAAATTTTCATCCGTGCAAGAGTTGGTCGATCAGATCGGAAGAGACCGGGACGAATCGCTCCAGTATCTTGCCGAGAACAGTAAGCGAACGTAACAGATCACACATTTCAAGGAGATGGTTGCATGGCAGTGACAAAGGAAGCAAAAGCGGAAATAATCAAAAAGTACGGGAAGACTCCAAAGGATACCGGAACGCCCGAAGTCCAGATCGCCCTGTTGACAAACAGGATCAACGACCTTGCACCGCACTTCGATAAGTTCAAAAAAGATAATCACTCACGTGTCGGTCTTCTGAAAATGGTTGGCAAACGCCGCCGTCTTCTCGATTACCTTCAGGAAAAAAATATCGAACGTTACCGCAAAGTAATTGCAGATTTGCAAATCCGAAAGTAAGTTCAGGGTGGCTTCACGAAGGAGCCGTACGCGGGACCCTCAAAGGAGGGGCCTGCAGCATTCATTCATGTAAGGAAAGT
>JBGPGQ010000291.1:0-4343 GCA_041483995.1 Bacteroidota bacterium | reverse complement strand
GTGTATGAACCTGAAGCGATCTTCCATGACACTGTCAGAGGATATGCCTCTGACTGTACTGAAACCGGCAGGTCGATCACATTCTCCACCTGTGCCGGATGCGTACGCACCATGAAGCCTCCATCGGCTGCTTCAAACCGTGCATCGAACGCTCCCGCCGGTGGTACCGGTGGCATCTCATATGCTGGTACTGCGATTTCATTCTTTGCATCCGAACCAAAGTACAGTGTCTGCGAACCACCCTTGCTGTCGGTGATTGTCACCGTATTCAGCGCGTCGAGCGGGTTGACACTTGCCTTTGTCTGCTGCAAAGCTGGTCGTGACGCCGGTTCTACTCCTGTGAGATAGAACTTCCCGGCTCTCGAAGCCTTCTTCCAGTATCCTTTGCCTTGCTGTAGAGTCGTGGCAATCGGATATCCGGATGAATACTTGAACCAATGCGAAGCTGCAAGCGGTGTACCCGGATCCGTCGTAATCGTTGTTGTGTCGACAGTGCCAGTCACAGAACCAACGATATTCCACCCTGCCGCAACTATCAGTGAATCGCTATTACGAGCTGTGCCCAAACCGGTAAAGTCATTCACACCTGCTGATGCAAACTTCTCCCAGAATCCGACACCATTCTCCATCGTGTAGTCTTGCTGGTAGCCGAGTGCTCCGGCAAACTTGAACCCATACGCGAACGTTGCGGATGGAAACAGTTTTTTGACCGAATCGTTTACTGCTGTAATGGGATTCGAGATCAGATTCCAACCGGCATTCAATGAAGTCGATACGGTGCCCGCATCAGGCACACCAACTACGCGCAGAAGCCAGGCAAACTCCGTGAGGGGTGGAAGATTCAAGATAACATTGGACCATGAAGCTCCACTGTCTGCAGAAATAAAACTGTGCCCCGTGGTAATCCCGCTTGACTGGGCACCCATTGGGAAGTTGATGGCTTGCGCAAACAGAATGCTAACCCAGAAATCTGACCCTGAATTAAACGCCGGGGCATCATTCCCGAGTGGAAGCGTTACGTAGTCACCGGAGACAGATATGTAGTTTACCCCGGCAAATTTCTTGCTGTAGAGCAATGCACCTGGCATTGTATCGTCGCCAGCAGCATACACCTTAACGGTGATAGAATCGGTGTTTGTCTGGTTTCGATAGTTTGCATCAATGCTCGCCAATTTGAGATTTTGCGGAGCTGTAAACCTCACACCAGCTTCAACTGGAGCAGTCGCATTGAAGCCTATAAATGTTGTCTCTGCAGGACTACCATTGTCATACCTGATACGTATAGTTGTGTCAGGGTAGGCCAGCGTGCGCAACAACGTCTGCGAGTCGTTCGCAGGATTATTATCGCCCGGTGTCACTGCTGTCGCAACAGTAGTGAATGTACCGCGCTGCGGTGGGGTAAGGCTCAACGTTACACTATCTACGCCAAGTGGAAGTACTGCACTACCCGACACCGTCGCCTGTGTTACACCGTCAAACGTCCAGTTTACAGTATAGACCGGCGACCCCGAACCAAAATTTTTGACCGCTGTCTTCAGAGTAACCGGCGCAACTCCTACGATAGACTCAGTCCGTGGCAGCATTTTACTCTTATTAACAGTTGGAGTAGCAAGCTTGAATTTGGCATTCCGGGGAAAGGTCAGCTCTGTTGCAACTATGGGCCTAAACGGATTCGGGATGCCATTGACTTGCGCCAACGAAAGCATGGCATAATCAGTGTCTGCCAGAGAGGTAGTAAACTCGTCCGCACCTGCATCTGGTCGAGAGACATTTCTGACCTGACCATCGATGTCAACTGTTATACCGGGATAGGAAATTGCCAGCGAATCTGCTGGAGAGAAAAAGCCGGGGGTTGCATTTATGTGCGCATCGGTTGGGCTAACAAAAAGAGGATCAGCCTGTTTACTGTTGAGATCATTTCCCGTCACTGTCTGCCAATCGGTCAACAGAGTATGGACAGAACTTGCACCAGTAGGCCACGGATCAGGAAACTGACCAAAGGCTCCACCATCATTTTGAAAAAATAGGTTATTATCGGCCGTAAATGAGAGATTACCCGGCGCTGCAACCGGGGGAGGAAAAATCAAGAACGTTCTGGTGAACCCCGTTGGATAATTTGTTGCAACGATGTTATTTGCATACACAATAACGTCAGGGGTCGTAGGACTTGTCCCTGCACCAGCAGCATTTGCATCAAAAGGCTGCCCGGTAACAGCTCCTGCGCCATTAAAGTTGCCTTCGCCAGCAGCCAATTCAAAATTCCAAGTGTTGTTAACAAACTCCACCGAGGAACCGTTACCATTGGCTGTATTGGGAGGCGCTGTTGGATTATAAGAAATCCCACTGAACACGCGTCCCGGAGGAGCAGCGGCTCCGCTGCCAAGATTATGCATGTCATAGAACATATTATTTTCTACAATTCCCTGTGTAAGACGAGGCGGACCTGTTGCAATGATGTTTCCAATCAAAATTCCAAAGGGTCTCGTTACTCCACCTGGAGGCACTATACAATTGTGTACCTTGTTTCTCAGTATTGAAAATGCTGAATCGGCGCCGTCGACGCGAAATCCAAATATGCTATTAGTGGTTGCAATCGCATAAAATCCATTGATGTCATTCCGCTGAATGAGAGTGTTAATCGTTCCCGTGAAACTAACTCCAGACTGGAGAATGTTTGCCAATATTGGAGCGCCATTTCCACCGCCAATCAAGTTGTCCTGTACTGTAATATTCAGATCCAACACAGCACCGCTGGCACCATTAATTGCGACGCCGTTAAGTCCGCGGTAGAGGTGGTTATTCGAGATGGTGATATTTTGCTGCGGTCCGGAAGCCGCAAAACCAACATTCGTTGATGCAATAATTGAATTGCCAAAATTTGCCGCTCGCCTCGTTCCCACCATGACCATATTCTTAAGCGTGATATTTTTACTTCCCCTTCTAATAATGAACACATTTCGGGTAACCGGGGAACCACCGGTTGTGTCTCCTTCTAGGGTCAAACTTCTGTCCGTGCTTCCCGCGTTGGATCCATCCCACGTGACATTCGCAGCACTATCAAGGCGGACACACCATCCGTTTACACCCCCAGTGAAAAGAATCTTCGTAACCGTGGAAACCGCAGGTCGAAAAGTCACGGGCTGGAGACCCTGATTGAGAAACCCACCGATTGTTTGACTGGTATCCGAATAGTTTGCATCAGTAAACTGAAAGTTCACAGGACCGAGCCCGTCAATTCCCCTCGCCTGCAGATCGCCGACTGCAGCAGATAACGAAGTATAATTTGGGGGAACCGCGGCAGCAGCGATAGTATAGGTTCCTGCAGGAATTGGAACAACACTTGTCCGCAGTCGTAGAATTGGCATGACAGGATCACTCGATATCTTTGCAATCTCTGCCTGAGTAAGTTCATCTCCTATTAGCTCTCTTGAATATTGCGACAAAGAGCTAGTGGAAGATGCACCGTTTTCAGGTTTTGCTTTCTGAGTACCCTCTGCAGCAAAAGCAAACGATGTCACAAGAAGAATGGCCGTAACAAAAAAAGTATAGAAGGTTCTTGCCATGATACTATCTCCGGGGAATTTGAGGAGTTTGTTAAGACACTAGATTGAATCTTTAAGGACTGGAAAAATTCTTGACTTCAGAATCGGGCACACATCATCGAAACGCAATTACAACTACAACCTGATTACACCGTATCAAAGGCCTGTGAAAAATTTCTTGGATTGGGCACGCACGGTTCAACAAGAACCCATACACTTTTATGTATTAACTGAAGAATTCAACAGGAACTGTTTCGTACGACGGGGAGCCGTGAGGTAATATCAACAGTCTGTGTTGTTCTCCTTGAGTTAGTTTTGACGGTAAAACGGGAAATTATTGTGTTTGCTGCTACGTGCGCTTTGATATGAACTTGTAAAAGCTGTATCAAAGTACAAGGGTCAAAGGTCAAGCACAACTGTCATTAGTACTGGATTTGCACCCCGTAGAAATACGGGGAAAGACATGTCGCGTGAAATCACATCCTTGAGAAAAACCTTTTGACACCCACCAGATTTTACGAACTCTTCCACGCCCCTCTTCCATCAATCAACATTCCCAAAGCCCTCACAGAACATAGGATTGAGCTCTGCTTCGATCCTCTTTCACCCTCCCCTTAACAAAGGGGAGGGCTGAAAAGAGGGATGATATCTTTACTTCATCATCATTAATTTTCTTACTTCGTTGAACGTCTTACCATTTGCGCCCGTTGCCGAGAGCTGCAGGAAGTACACGCCACTACCAAGCTGTGTGCCTGCATTACCCGTTCCGTTCCACTCTGCTACATGGTAACCGGCCGGACG
>JBGPGQ010000290.1:0-4349 GCA_041483995.1 Bacteroidota bacterium | reverse complement strand
ATACGACGTACAAAAAGTTTTATGAGCCGTATTATGCGACCGATGTACCAGACATAGGGCCACTTCAGCAAACGCAGATTCTTGAATCAGAGGTTTGGGTAAAGCATATTGCTGGTGGCGTGCCCGATCAAACCGAACGTCCGGGGGTAGCATACATCGATCTTCCATCCCGCGGACAAAACGGGTATTCCGATTCATTGAGAACAATCGCACAAGAGATCCCGGGTAACATTGAAACAGGGAACTTCATAAGACTTGATCCATCCCAGTATACTTTGGATGAATACACGGGGGTGCTCTCACTCACGTCATTGAACGACGACCAGATTGTCGCCATCGCATACAGACGCTTTAACGGAGATCAGTTTGGTGAACTGACAAGAAACATTGGTTTTGATAGCACACGCATAATCCTGAAAATGGTGAAACCGAGGAGCCTTATCAATCAAGGCCCGAATTATCCTGTTGCGTGGGACATGTTATTGAAAAATGTTTACTCTCTGGGTACGCGCAATGTCAAGGAAACAGGTTTTAGTCTTGACATATTCCGTCGCGTGGATGGCGGCGCGGACCAGAATAGCATTACAGCATCAAATATCCCTCTCCTACGTATTCTCGGGCTTGATAAATATAATGCAAGCGGCCAGCCAGTGCCCGGCGGAGATGGGCAATTCGACTTCCGTCCACCGCGCACAATAAACCTGAAAAATGCGGAGATCATTTTCCCTACACTCGAGCCATTTGGTACAGGCATCAAGGATTTTTTTGCGCAGTCACAACCGCTTCCCGATACCTCAGAGTTCTTCTTCAACGAGGTCTATACGACAACAAAAACAAATGCCCAGCAGCCAAGTTTGCATAACAGGTATACCATCAGGGGAAAAGCCACTGGGGAAACGTCTTCAAAGTACCAACTGGGCTTCAATGTTGTAGAGGGAAGCGTACAGATACTGTTGGATGGTCACCAGCTCACACCGAATGTTGACTTCACGGTTGATTACATTGTCGGGGAGGTCATCATCAGGAATGACAGAGCGCTTGTGCCAGGCGCGAATCTGCAAATTAAGTACGAACAAAACGATCTGTTCCAGCTTGCCTCCAAAACTCTGTTGGGTGCCCGTGGCGACCTGGCGATTTCGCAGAAGACAAGTTTTGGCTTTACTGTGATGAACCTGAATCAACAGACGCTGAGTGACAAAGTACGGCTGGGGGAGGAGCCAAATAAAAATACCATCTTTGGTTTTGACGGAGCAACCAGCCTTGACCTTCCGTTTTTGACAAAGGCGCTCGATGGCCTCCCGTTGCTACAGACGCGGGAAGGTTCACAGATCAAATTGAGCGGCGAAGCTGCGTATATGCTTCCCGACCCGAACACAAAGAAAAGCACGATTCCAAGCGACGGAGGCGCCGGTATTGCATACATTGATGATTTCGAGGGATCGCGCCGAACGATACCACTAGGCATTAATTTCACCCAGTGGAGCCAGGCAAGTCCTCCGGCTCCGGCAGATTCGATCGCTTTTCCTCCCGGTACGCCTGATACAACGAAAATGTTCTCAAAAGGAAAGATGATATGGTACAACATCCTTCCGACAAACGTCAAACTGACGGACGTGTACCCAAATAAGAAGCCGGGGAACGCGGCAAACAACCAGGTAACTGTGTTAGACTTCCGTTATTATCCGCATACTCGCGGAATGTATAACTATAGTCCGAATCTTGATAGCACGCTGACTCCCCAACGAAACTGGGGAGGAGTGATGAAAACACTTTCAATCGCGCCGATCAATCTTACGGACGAGAACATTGGCTTCATTGAAATCTGGATGCAGGTGAACAGTCGATCATCCCGCGATACCATGTTCCTTGATCTTGGTGCAATCAGCGAAGACATCATCCCGAACCGGAGACTTAATTCCGAAGATCTTGTGCTAAGCAGAACACCGAATGGCACGTTACAAGAAGGTGAAGATATTGGCCTTGACATGACAAATGATGACCTGGAACGCGTGCTGTACGGATCGATACCGGGAATTGATCCTTCCGATCCAAGTGGGGATGATTATGCGTTCAATAATAGTAGCGCAACAGAAGACTTTACGCGGATCAACGGCACCGAGAATAACAAGAATAGCCCCGGCGGACTCACCCCTGACACAGAAGATCTCAACAACAATGCCGATGTGGACGGGGCAAACGCATATTTTCAATATGAAATTCCACTTGATACAGTTGCTTCCCATAACCCTCTCATCGTTGGCGGGGGGAGCAACGGGTGGTACCAGTTTAGAATTCCCATTCGGGACTATTCCCGTAAAATTGGGTTACCTCTCCTTGATAATGTTGAGTTCATTCGTGCCGGATTCAGAAACGTGGCGGATACCATTGCGCTGCGCATTGCAGATTTTAGTTTAGTGGGAAACCAGTGGCAGGATATCCGCAAGGGCGATACAACATTTGCGCGGGTGGGTGATTCGACATTTGCCGTAAGTGTAGTCAGCATAGAAGACAATCCCGGATATCAAAGTCCTCCCGGAGTTGTGCGTGAGCGGGATCGGACCAGGCCTGATGAAGATGTTCAGGCAAACGAACAGTCGCTCGCGCTCCTTCTCAGAGGTCTTCAGTCTGGCCAATCGAGGCAAGCGGTAAAAAACTTCTCTCTGCGGCCGCTTGACCTTTTTAGCTACCGAACAATGAAAATGTTTGTGCATGGCGATGAGCATTTCGTCTATAACAGTGTCACCGATTATGATGCCGAGATATTCTTCCGGTTTGGTAGTGATACGTTGAACTTCTACGAGTACCGCGCGCCGATTCACCCCGGCTGGGACCCACCCCTGAATGAAATTATCATCAATTTTTCCGATTTGACTGCGATTAAACAGTCCCGCGATTCGGTCAGCATCATTTCGCTCCCGACCCCGGTTCCAGGCGGGCCGCCGGGCTCATATTATCGTGTTCTTGGTAATCCCTCTCTCACACTGGTCCGGTTTCTGGGGGTTGGTGTGACCAACCGGAGCACCGGGGTACGGGATCATCCACTTTTTGGTGACGTGTGGGTTAACGAGTTACGTCTTACATCGGTTGATGATTCCCCAGGGTGGGCATATCGATTCGACACACAACTTAAGATGGCGGATCTCGGTACAGTAACATTCAATTACTCAAAGGTTGATCCGAATTTCCATACGCTCGAGCAACGCTTTGGCTCGCGGCAGACCGGAATAAACTGGACCTTGAGCTCCAGTTTCCAGTTGGAGAAGTTCTTTCCAAACGATTGGACTGGAACCTCCTTTCCCGTCTCCTATTCGCACTCGGTCAGTTTGAACATACCGAAGTATCTTCCCAACTCCGACATTCTCGTCAGCGAGGCAGCAAGCAGAACAAGTGCGAAGATTCTGAATCAGGGCGGAACCCAGGCAGTTGCTGACGCTGAAGCCACTCGCATCAGAACTGAATCGGAGACGTACCGCGTCACCGATACCTATGCGGCCCCTACGTTACGAATTGGCCTCCCCTCTCAGGCATGGTATGTCCGCGATACCTTCAACAAACTCAATTTTGGGTTTAACTATACGAAATCGACGGAGCGAAACCCATCGATTACAAGCAGGGTATCGTGGCAATGGAATGCAAGAATTGCGTACGCCCTGAACTTGTCCCCCGACTACTACTTCTCTCCGTTCAAGGGCTTGTTTGACGGTCTCGGGTTTCTCGATGAGTACAAGGGATACAAAATCTATTTTGCCCCGACAAATTTTTCCTGGTCGTTCAACGCAACCCGGTCACGCGATGTAACGTTACAACGGACGGTCAGCTCCATCCCAGCCATTAACCGAAACCTCGTCGCATCGCGACAATTCGGATTTGGCTGGAAACTGACAGAAGGAGGGTTGTTGAATCTTTCAGGCGATTACGGACTCACAGTCGAGTCAACACTTCTCAAGCTCGAACTTGACCAACAAGGCAGGCAGCGTTCATTTTCAAAAATCGTTGATGACATTTTCTTCAGCGATAAGTTTATCAATTTTGGTGAAGACACACGCTATGGCCAGAGGAACCAGTTCAACACCAAACCGAACATCCCGAACATTTTCAACATCAGGAAATTTCTGGATATTAGTTTTGGGTATGGTGTCGATTACGGTTGGCAGAACGCGTTAACACGCGGTGACCTCGGGAAATCGGCCGGCTTCACGAACAATATCAACTTCTCGTCGAACTTCAAGTTAAAACAACTGTTTGATCCGTTGTTCGATGAATCATCAACTCCGACCCAACCGACGGGATCTCCTCGTGGCCGCGGTGCTGTGGCTGGTGAAGGTGACCATGGTCAGCATAAAGATTCT
>JBGPGQ010000289.1:0-4364 GCA_041483995.1 Bacteroidota bacterium | reverse complement strand
TATTGCCTTCTCACTCCGCAATCCAGTGCAACGAATGCTGGAAAGGCAGTGAGAGTATTGCGGGAAGCCAACCTCTTCGGCAAAGACATCGAAGCCGCGTCACTGCTCCATCAGAAAGACTTCTACATAAGATTTCACAACACAAAAGCAAAGCACCTTAACAAGGCAAGGGTGCAATTTCCGGAGATTATGGCAGAACTTTCCAATGGCTCAACAAGCAGGCAACTTCGCGAATGGCTCGTCCAGAATGTCCAAGGGCTTGGCTGGAAGGAAGCGTCTCATTTCCTGAGAAACATCGGCCATCGCGATCTCGCAATTCTTGACCGGCATATTCTGAAGAATCTGAAGCGACATAATGTATTGAGGGCCGTTCCAAAAAGTCTGACGCCAAAACGATATCTTGCCATCGAAACGCTGTTTGCCCACTTTGCAGACGATGTCGGCATTACGATGGATGAACTTGACCTGTTGTTCTGGAGTCGCGAAACCGGAGAGATTCTAAAATAGACCGACATTGCAATTACAACCACATATAACACGACAATGAAATATACAGTAATCGGTGCCGGCCTGATGGGAAGTGCTGCCGCATACGATCTTGCAACAACCAATCCCGACGACGAAATCATTCTTGCAGACATCAATCTCCAACAAGCCAAAAAGTCCGCAGCCACAATCGGGCCAAACGTAAAACCTTTGCGAGTGGATGTGAACAATCCAAAGGATCTTATTGGCACATTGGAAGGCAGCGGGGCAGTGATCAGTGCGGTTTCGTACTCGGTCAACTTTCAAATGACGAAAGCAGCTATCCAGGCAGGCGTTCACATGTGTGATCTTGGCGGCAACGATGAGGTGGTGGAAAAACAGCTTACCCTTGATATTGCGGCGAAGGAAAAGAGTGTCACAATCGTACCCAACAGTGGTCTCGCTCCGGGTCTGATTAACATCCTTGCGATTGAAGCCACAAAGGAGTTTGACGAGCTTACTGCAATCCACTTGAGGGTTGGAGGGTTACCACAAAATCCCCGTCCTCCACTCAACTATCAAATTGTGTTTTCAGTTGATGGCTTGATCAATGAATACGTTGAAAAGGCCACTGTTATCAGTAACGGAAGAATCATGCAAATTGACCCGATGTCGGGGCTTGAAGAAATCGAGTTCCCTCCGCCATTCGGTACACTCGAAGCCTTCAATACATCGGGCGGCATTTCAACATTAACGCAGATACTGGATGGAAGGGTCCAGAACCTTGACTACAAAACCATTCGTTACAAAGGACATTGCGAAAAATTCAAGACGCTACTGGAACTTGGATTTGCAACTTCAGAACCGATGATGGTGGGAGGGAGCGTTAAGACAAACAGGGAGTTCTTCGCGGACCTTCTTCGCAAGAAGCTTGATTTCGGCGACAAGGATGTTGTGCTTGCGCGAGCAACAATCACCGGGCACACCAAGAACGCACGAAAGTCGCTTGCGTATGAGTTTGTGGATTATTATGATGATGCAACAAAGATGACGGCAATGATGAGGGCAACGGCATTCCCGACCTCAATCATCGCACAAATGCTGGCACACGGGGCCATCACAGCACGCGGCGTATTGCCTCCGGAGACGTGTGTTCCCGGAAGGATGATGATACTGGAACTCGGGAAAAGAAACCTGAAGATTACCAAAACAGTCACAGAAACATGGAGTTAACCATGCACCCACTCTCCGTCCAAATCGTCACCAGAGACAACGTGGCACAGAAGGAAATGCGGCAGCAGTACCTCGTCGAAACCAGCTCCCCCAGGTGGGAAATGCTGAAGATTTTCTTTCACGCGTTTTTTCATGTGAAGTTCCGCTAATGGCCGACTCAAGTTCATTCGACATCGTTTCCGAAGTCAACCTACAGGAGGTTGACAATGCAATTAACCAGGCGCGCAAGGAGATTGGCCAGCGGTATGATTTCAAGGGCTCAAAAAGCTCCCTCGACCTGAACCAGAAGGAGAAAACCCTCACCGTTATTTCCGACGATGAATTTAAGCTGAAAAGCGTGCTCGATATCCTGCAAAACAAATTGATCAAGCGCGGCATCCCTATAAAAGCGCTCTCGTACGGAAGCGTTGAACCTGCAGCCAGCAGCACTGTACGACAGATCATCACTCTCCGCGTCGGCATCGACAAGGAAGACGCGAAGCTGATCGTGAAAATGATCAAAGAGACTAAATTGAAGGTCCAGGCACAGATCATGGACGACCAGGTACGTGTGAGCGGCAAGAGCAAGGATGATCTGCAAGCAATCATGAAGATCCTGCGCGATGCCGATTTGAAATTTGCCATGCAGTTTACCAATTACCGATAGATGGATCGATACAGGCCCATACCGGGCATAACTTATTGTTTGCTGTGGTGGTCTGCCCTCTTGACATTTTCTTCTTTTCCCATTTTTGCCCAGGAACAGTCACTCAAAGTAGAATTCGAAAACGAACCCTCGCGCAACGCGAAGGTACGTATTCTTAAGCGGGAAGGTACTCTCTACGGATCACTCCCCGACATCGCTACGCTCTTCAGGTTGAGTGCTTTCGAGAACCGGGAAACGCGAAAGCTTGAACTGAAACCATCCGTCGAGGCAACGCCTCCAGCCACCGCCAGCCAGTCCGCCATTCGCCTTGTAGTTTCTGAGGGAAATCCTTTTCTCGTTTTCACAGACCGCTCAAGGCAACGCACAACGTACCAGCTCCCAACAAGCGTGCTGCTCGGCGAAAAAACATTCTTTGTCCCATTGAATTCATTTCTTCCTTTGCTGACAAGACTGTTCAATACCACAGTCACTTTCGATGCACAAACTCACGTATTGCGGGTCAGCGTGACGAAACAGCCGGCGGGATTTGATTTTGCAACTCTTACACTTCAGCAAAAATCAAATGGCATGTTGATTCGTATTCCGGCAATACGATCTCTGACGGAATTCGAAACCTGGCTTCGCCAGGATGGCTGGCTCTATGTGACCATTGCCGATGCGAAGGCGGACGTGGATGCTATCAACAAAATCAAGCCCGCAGGATTGGTCAGACAAATTGTGGCGATTCAATCGCCCGCCTCGGTCCAGCTAACATTCAAACTCAACGGTAAGATAGCGGCGGCAGAGGTAGTACGGCAGGAAGGATCAAATGAAATCCTCGTTTCCATCCGCACCCCAGGGGCTGAGGAAAAACAGCTCCTTGAGAAGAAACGAAGGGAGATTCAATCTGGAATTGAAGAGCAGCGCAAACGCTGGGAGCTTGATGTAATTGTCATCGACGCCGGACATGGCGGACAGGACTATGGCGCTCTCGGCGTGACAAGAGTGAAGGAAAAAGACATTACGCTCGCCATAAGCCTGAAACTCGGAAAACTGATCGAAAAGAAAATAAAGGGCGTAAAAGTTGTCTACACCCGAAAAGACGACAGATTCATTGAGCTGTACCGGCGCGGACAGATTGCTAATGAAGCCGACGGCAAGCTTTTTATCAGCATCCACTGCAATTCGCTCAAAAGAAAACCGAGTCCGACACGCGGCTTTGAAGTGTACCTGCTCAGGCCGGGCCGCACCGGCGAGGCGGTGGCAATCGCAGAACGCGAGAACGCGGTTATCGAAATGGAAGAGGGTTTTGAATCACGTTACCAGAAGCTGACCGACGAGAATTTTATTCTTGTGGCAATGGCCCAAACTGCTCATGTAAAGGCCAGCGAGATGTTTGCCGATATTCTGCAGCAGGAAATGGAAGACCAGATCAGCATTCCTAATCGTGGCGTGAAGCAGGCGGGGTTTTACGTTCTTGTCGGCGCTTCAATGCCAAATGTCCTCGTGGAGACAGCATACCTTTCCAATCGAGAAGATGAGCGCTTTCTTAACAGCGACGCCGGTCAGCAAAAAATTGCCGTGGCGTTGTTCAGCGCCATCAAACAATACAAAGAGGAATACGAGAAGCTGTTGATGGAAGGAAAGGAAATTGGAGAAAGGTAGGAAGGTTGTGGGTTCAACTTGAACGGCTTAAAAAGGGTCGATGATTTCTTTAGCCTTATGAAGATCCGATAAAACCATCGAAACGGAATCAGCTAGACCTTGTCCGACCGCTGAGTTAGACCGGGTTGACGGAAGAACGGACACCACGACAACAGCAGGGACAACTTCATTCATGCTATTGGACAATGAGTACAGGAATTGACAATGCATGACGCACTTTTGAAATCGAGGCACCAAAAATCAGGTCTTTCAAGCCGCGATGTCCGTGAGCACCCATGATAAGCAAGTCAATCATGTTTTCTTTGGAGAGTTTCACAAGCTGCTCTGGTGTACGTCCGTAGCCGAGAACCGCCTGTGCTTCTATCCCCTCCTTGCG
>JBGPGQ010000288.1:0-4403 GCA_041483995.1 Bacteroidota bacterium | reverse complement strand
TGTCGAAGAGATGTTGCTAGCGAACCGCGTTGCCGATGAAGAGTCACTTCGGCGCCAGGAAACTAGTGACGGTTTACAGAATCTACATAATGTCGGGGCTCAGATCCGCCAGCTTATCTATACAAGCGATGTGAAACAAGTCCTTACGTACGTTGAATCGATGGATGTTGATGCCGGATTCGTATACCTGACGGACGCGAAAAACTCTCAGGCGGTAAGAATAGTTTCGATTGCAGCGGAACAATCTCACTCGCCGATTGCATATCCTATTGCCGTACTTGCCGGAACGAAAAACCCAGTTCAAGCATATGAGTACGTCATGTTCTTGCTTTCTCCTGAAGCAAGATCGGTCTTTACAAAGTACGGGTTCATGGTTGATAACGAGTAGTCAATTAAGGAGCCGCCTGCGTAGCTATGGATTTCAGTCCGGTTTGGATATCACTCAAAACAGCGCTTACAGCAACTGCGATAACTTTCGTTACCGGTATTCTGTTGGCACGGTGGCGAATCGCGTATCGCGGGAAGTTTGGTGACCTCATTGATGGATTGCTCATACTTCCTCTGGCATTACCACCCACTGTGGTCGGGCTATTCCTGCTTATGCTTCTCGGGCGAAGCTCACCTCTTGCGCTGTTGCTGCCGTGGAACATTATCTTTTCCTGGCCTGCGGCGGTTATAGCGAGCTTTGTGGTCTCATTTCCGTTGATGTATCAAACAACAAAGGCGGCATTCAAACAGATAGACGCCGCTCTCGTTGATCTTGCCCGCATAGAAGGGTTTTCCGAATGGCGTATTCTCTGGCAGGTGATGCTACCGCTCGCGTGGCCCGGGCTGGCCGCAGGGTCAGCCCTTAGTTTTGTTCGGGCGCTGGGTGAGTTTGGCGCAACACTTATGATTGCAGGAAACATTCCCGGTCGTACACAAACCATGCCTCTGGCGATTTTCTTTTCTGTCGAATCAGGGGAAAGGGACACCGCCATTGTGTTTGCATTCATCAGCGTCGCAATCTCGATGTGTGCCATTGCAATGCTCGGTTATCTCGAAAAACGCCATTGAAGAAAAAACGCTGTTGCGGAATTGTCGATACATCCCTTATATTGAAACCCACACTCACTATCCGGTTGCTTACCAAGGAATAACAACATGACAGATCCTACTCGAACAATGGAGGACGAGCTTGTTGAAGTCGACTTGTCCTCAGTCGAGAACAGCCCTCTCATCAACGACGATATTGCACCGACAAAAATCCGCCAGCGAACGTGGACGACATACAACATTGCAGCGTTGTGGATTTCGATGTCGGCGTGTATTCCCACGTACATGCTTGCGTCGTCCCTCATCTCCGAAGGAATGAACTGGTATCAGGCGGTATTGACCGTTTTCCTTGGTAATGCAATTGTACTTGTTCCGATGATCCTTAACGCGCATGCTGGCACAAAGTACGGCATTCCGTTTCCGGTGTATTGCCGCGCGTCGTTTGGTGTGCGTGGCGCGAACATCCCCGCATTGCTGCGTGCATTTGTTGCATGCGGCTGGTTCGGCATTCAGACGTGGATTGGCGGTTGGGCGATCTACAAAATCATTACGATCTATCTGCCGTCGTGGGATGGATTGCCAGTGTGGCTTGGTGGTATCAACATTGCACAGTTTGCCTGCTTCATGTTTTTCTGGGGCATTAACATGCTGGTCATCTACAAAGGCATCGAGTCGATCCGCTTTCTGCTGGATATCAAGGCGCCGCTTCTCATTTTGCTCGGTCTGGGATTGCTGGCGTGGGCTTACCAGCAAGCGGGAGGATTCGGGCCTATGCTGTCACAACCCTCGCAATTTGTTGCTGGTGGGCCCAGAGATGGACAGTTCTGGATGGTGTTCTTCCCATCGTTGACGGGAATGATTGGATTCTGGGCGACGCTGTCGCTGAACATTCCCGACTTCACCCGCTACTCGCGATCGCAGCGCGATCAGATGCTCGGCCAGGCAATCGGCTTGCCGACGACAATGGCGTTGTACTCATTCATCGGTGTCGCGGTGACGTCAGCAACGATCGTTATCTATGGTGGCTTTCCAATTTGGGACCCCGTCGTTCTGATTACGCGCTTCACAAATCCTATCGTCCTGGCTGTGTCGTTATTCGCGCTTTGTCTTGCAACGTTGGCCACGAACCTTGCCGCGAATGTCGTCAGTCCCGCAAACGATTTTGCCCACCTCTGGCCATCGAAAATAACGTTCCGGATTGGCGGGCTCATCACCGGCATCATCGGCATCCTCATTCAGCCATGGAAATTAGTGGCGGACCCGAGCGGTTACATTTTCACGTGGCTTGTCGGCTACTCGGCTTTACTGGGGCCGATCGGTGGGGTTTTGATCTGCGACTACTTTGTGATTCGACACATGACGCTCCAGCCCGTCGAACTCTACCGGCTCGATGGCCAGTATTCTTATCGAAGCGGTTTCAATCCCGCCGGGGTCATCGCGCTCGTTCTCGGCATCGCGCCGAATGTGCCCGGCTTTCTTGGCACAATCAAAGTGCTTGAACCTGTGTTGGTCGGTCCGTTCCTGATGCATCTCTACAACTATGCATGGTTTGTGGGATTTGCGGTTGCGTTTTGGATGTACTTCCTCTTAATGAAACGACGTTCATCGTAAATCGCATTTCGCGAATCAGTGTTACCGCGGGGTCCAAGGACAGCATCGCGCATCGCGAGCACACACACAGCGGCAACTGGTTGCATTTGCTTTGTGTGTGATTCAACCCGGCTGAAACCTGCATCCACCAAATACTTCGCTATGACTTTCCCCATGGCTAATGTATCTGCATCCGTTGATCCAAGATGCCTTGCCTCGTACGTTGTCGCAATCGTCCCACCGGGTTGGAGAAGCGAACGGAGAGATGTAAACACTTTGACAGGGTTCTCCCAGAATTGCACCACATTGATCGAAAAGATCGTATCGAACCGATGACGGAATTGTGGCAACGCAGACACAGATGCTTGGAGTAGCTTGACTCTGCCAGTGTTAATGGCAGCACGGTTTCGCCTCGTTGCCTGCTGCACCATTACATCTGAGTGGTCTATTCCTACGACAGACCCATGCGTCACAATGGAACTGATGGCGTTGATTGCAACGCCGGGGCCACACCCAATTTCCAGCACTCTCTCAGCCGAATCAATATCAAGCAATGATAGTGTCCATTCAGTGCGCTCTATGTTCGATGGCCGTTTTGCCATGATTGTCCCCGCAACGCTTCCAAGTAGCCCCGATGGTTTCCCGAACTGCGCGAAGAGATTCTGTTTCAACGTCATACGCGTTTTCCCTTTTTCGATTATGATGATGTCTTCGAATCAAACTCTTTCGATGACCATCCACACCGTTGCCCCCATTCCTGCTTGAAGTTCTCTCGCTCTTCGGGACTCATTGCTGCGAGCTTCTCCTCCCATCGTTTTCGCCAGCGATCACGGTGCCAACCGCCGCGAGCGCCGCGTCCCCACCCTCGCAAAAGGATATGGGAGAGCACGAGCAACCCAATTGCTTGCCAGTACGTAAGAATCGGGCCTCTGAAGAGATCGGGTACCAGTGCATTCCACAACACCATGACTGCCAGCCCAATCACAAATGTTCCGATGACAAACATCCCGAGCATTTTGAACAACCACTTGCCTTTCATACATCCTCCTATGAGTTTTGAAATTCGTCGTATATTTCCTGTAAACGATCTCTGAGATGGAGTACTGCATAGCGCTTCCGCGAGAGAAGAGTGTTCACGGGAGTCCCGGTTATCCCGGCGATCTCCTTGAAGCTCATCCCGTCCATCTCATGCATGACAAATACACTACGCTGTTCCTCCGGCAATTCCTCAAGTGCATCGGCAAGTGCTGCCCACACTATTGAACGACCGTACACTTCGTCGGGTGTATCGAACGGGTTGAAGAGAACGTCTTCCAAACCTCTTGTTTCGCCTTCGTCATCTTCTTTAGCAGTCAACGTTGTAGTCTTGCGTTTCCTGTACCAATCAATCACTTTGTTCTTTGCCACGGCAAAGAGCCAGGACGTGATTTTTTCAATCGGCTCAGTGACACTGTAGGTCGCAACGAGTTGAGAGAATACCTCTTGCAGGATGTCTTCTGCATCTTCATCTGTTCGGATTCTCCTTCTAATGAATTGAAAAAGCTTCTCGCTATCAGCCCGGAAAGCCTTTTCCAGCTCATACTGTGCTGTCTCGTTGGTTGCCATTGCTGCCTATGTAGACGAACGAAGGAAGAAAATATTGTAATGAAAAAGCCCGACCATCCGTTTCGCCGGACAAGTCGGGCTCAATTCTTCAGCCCCTGAATCTCACATCCTTTTCAACTCATCCAATTTACTCTTGACTCCGGATTCCATTTGATTGTTGTTTTCTTCGGTTT
>JBGPGQ010000287.1:0-4409 GCA_041483995.1 Bacteroidota bacterium | reverse complement strand
TTGGCAACGCATCCAACAAAATCTATCTTACGATTAACGCTGGAGTTTCGAATATTCGCGTGACGAGGTATTGACCAACCATTTGCCGCACAAAGGTCATGCTGAGCATGGAGGAGTCGAGCATGACACAAGCACCCCCGAAAAAACTTTACCGTTCCGCTCTGTTCATCTTTCCTTTCTTCCCCTAAAGCGTTATATTGCAATCGCCTGACGGAGTTTGCTGGACAGCAAAACATCCTCCTCTTCCACAGTCTTTATTTTGCTCTGCGGAGCGTTTATGCAGAATGTTATTAGACTTGCTCTTCTCCATGCGTTCATATTTGCAACCATGGTGGGACAGGCGAGGCAACCGCTATCTGTTGAACGAATATTCCAGAAGCCCTCGCTTGCCGGTGTTACAGTCAGCAGCATCCAATGGTCTCCCGACGGGTCGAGCATCGCCTACCTTCGCGCCGATGCATCCAGCTCCACGAAGGATTTATGGCTCTACACTGTTGCGGCTGGCAAAGGAAGTCTTCTTGTCCGGGCGGAGACGGTTCTTGCTGGGGAGCAGAAGTTCTCAAAAGAAGAACAGATGGTGCGTGAACGAACGCGTCAAACGGATGCTGGTATTACCGCTTATTTCTGGTCGCCTGACTCAAAAGAGATTTTTATTCCTCTCAATGGTGATGTCTATAGTCTTACTGTTGGCACAAAGAAAGTCAAACAGGTCACTACAAACCCCGGCGCAGAATTTGATCCCAAAATTTCACCGGTGGGAAACCTGCTTGCCTATGTTCGTGACAACGAGATCCATGTCCTTGACCTGAAAACAGGTACCGAGACCGAGCTGACGTCAGGTTCGACACAGAAGATCAAGAACGGCATCAGTGAATACATCGCGCAGGAGGAGATGGATAGAACGACTGGATATTGGTGGGCTCCGGACGGAAAGCACATTGCATATTTGCAGATCGATAATACTCCGGTCAAGGAATTCAATATCCCGAATTACCTCACGTCTTACACCGATGTTGACCATCAGGAGTATGCGAAGGCCGGAGAAGCAAACACGATTGTGAAAGTGGGGGTTGTTCCTGCAATCGGCGGGCCTACTGCATGGCTGGATCTTGGTTCGAATACCGACATCTACATTCCTCGTGTTGATTGGCTTCCGGACGGAAAAAGAGTTGCTGTACAGATCCAATCGAGAAATCAGGATACACTTGATTTGCGTATCTATGATGTGGAAAAAGGTACGTCAGAATTGTTACTCCGCGAAACCGACACGATGTGGGTAACCTTGCACATGAATCTCAAATTCTTTGCAGATGGAAAGAAGTTTCTCTGGTCTTCGGAAAGAGATGGCTTCCAGCATCTGTATCTGTACGATATGAAAGGTAAGCTGATCAATCAGGTGACGAAGGGAAATTGGGAAGTTGAAAAGCTCATTGGTCTCGACGAGAAGACCAGCGCCGTCTATTTCACCGCAATGGAAAAGTCATCCACTGAGCGCCACTTGTACAGCACGAAGCTGAATGGTTCCGGCTTTCGGCGGCTCTCGACCGATGATGGTTGGCATGAGATATCTATTTCGCCGGATTGCAAGTATTATGTTGACAGCTATTCAAACCTTACCCGACCGCCACTCGTAGAGCTTGAGGGTCTTTCCGGAAAGACCTCGGCAATGATCGAAGAAAACGTCGTGACCGAATTGGACAACTACAGCCTCCCGAGACCTGAATTTATCTCTGTTCCTTCCGCCGATGGCCAACAACTGAACGCGTTCATTACCAAGCCGTCGTCGTTTGAATCTTCGAAAAAATATCCCGTGATTGTTTACCAGTACAGCGGGCCGACGAGCAACATTGTAGAGAACAAATGGGGCGCGGGTGGCGGAATGGCTCGTTCCCTTTGGCACCGGTTGATGGCGGGAAAAGGCTACATCGTGTTTGGCGTTGACGGCCGTGGCACACAGGCACGCGGACGAGGGTTTCAAAATCTCATTCACAAGCGGCTTGGTAAAATAGAGCTTGAAGACCAGCTCAGTGGCGTCAAGTATCTAAAATCGCTTCCATACGTGGATCCGTCCCGCATCATGATCTGGGGGAAAAGCTACGGAGGATTCATGACGTGCATGGCAATGTTCACGACGTCGGATATTTTCAAGCTGGGTATTGCGGTTGCACCTGTTGCCGATTGGAAGAACTACGACACGCACTATACCGAGCGCTATCTCGAGCGCCCGCAGGAGAATGAAGAAGGCTATCGCCTGAGTTCGCCTGTAAGTTTTGCAAGCGGTCTGAAAGGAAAATTGCTTCTCATCCATGGCGTTGTGGATGACAACGTGCATTTCCAGGAGTCAATCACTCTCGTGGAAGAGCTTCAGAAGGCAAACAAGCAATTTGATTTCATGCCGTACCCGCGCAGCACGCACGCATTTAGCGGCGATGCGGTGGGGACACACCTGTACAATTATTTGTCACGATATATTCAAGACAACTTGTAGACTCGAACTCTCAACAGGAGAAAACCTATGCCAGCAGAAACACTCACTATTATCGATAACAGGACGGGCAAGAAATACGAGCTGCCCATTACGCACGACACGATCAAAGCTGTTGACCTGCGTCAGATAAAAGTGAAAGATGACGACTTTGGAATGATGACGTATGATCCCGCATTTATGAACACCGCCCTCTGTACCAGCAAAATTACGTACATCGATGGAGACAAGGGAATACTCCGTTATCGTGGTTACCCAATCGAACAGCTCGCGGAGAAGAGCAACTTCCTGGAAACGGCATATCTTCTTTTGTACGGGGAACTTCCGACGAAGAAGCAGTATGAGCAATGGTCCCGTGACCTGACCATGCACACGCTTATTCATGAGAACATCAAGAAACTGATGGACGGGTTTCACTACGACGCTCATCCGATGGGTATGTTGATCAGCACTGTTGCGGCGCTTTCGACGTTTTATATCGACGCAAAAAACATCAGCAGTCCCGAATCAAGAAAGAAACAGACACTGAGGCTCATCGGTAAAATGCCCACGCTTGCGGCGTTCGCTTTCCGCCATAGCATGGGCAGGCCGTACGTCTATCCCGACAATGACCTTACCTACACGGCCAACTTTATGAACATGCTCTGGAAGATGACAGAGTTGCAGTATCATGCAAATCCTGTATTGGTGAAGGCGCTGGATATCCTGTTCATTCTCCACGCAGATCATGAACAGAACTGCAGTGCGAATGCAATGCGTGGCATTGGAAGCTCGCATGTCGATCCTTATTCAGCAATTGCCGGGGCTGCTGCTGCATTGTGGGGTCCGTTACATGGTGGGGCCAACGAAGCTGTGTTGCGAATGCTGGATGAGATTGGGACCAAAGACAAAGTGCCGGAGTTCATCAAGGGCGTGAAAGCAGGCAACGGACGGCTCATGGGTTTCGGTCACCGCGTCTACAAAAATTATGACCCAAGGGCAAAAGTGATCAAAAAGCCGGCAGATGAAGTCTTTGAAGTCACCGGTCGAAACCGGAAATTGGATATTGCGCTTGAGCTCGAACGCATTGCCCTTGAAGATGAGTACTTCATCAAACGGAAGTTGTACCCGAATGTCGATTTTTATTCCGGACTCATCTACCAGGCAATGGGATTTCCGGTGGAGATGTTCCCCGTACTGTTCTCGATACCACGTACGGTGGGCTGGATTGCGCAGTGGGAGGAAATGCTGAATGATGCCGAACAAAAAATCGCACGACCGCGGCAGGTGTATCTCGGTCACGATACGCGGGACTATGTGGTGATGAGCAAGAGAGGGTAGGAAGTTCCTGTTAGTTTATTTTGTAACAAGGCGCACGACCTTCATCGTGCAATGGTAGCGTAATGTTCTCTTCATAGCCTGTTCTTCGTTGCAATCGAAGGACAGGCTTTTTTCTTTTCCATTATTCACAATTTTCGGAGGAGTCAACCATGTCAGCAGAACTGGACCACAATGAGCTGTATCGTCTTCCCTGGACCCTTCCCGACAATGCGATCAGCTGGTTGGAGCCGACAAGTGCCTGTAATCTCTACTGCGACGGTTGCTATCGCACGAACGAATTGAATTCGCACAAATCCCTGGCGCAGATCAGGCGTGAACTCGATACGTTTAAGCGGTTGCGCAAGACGGATGGCGTGTCAATTGCTGGAGGTGATCCGTTGACTCATCCGGACATTGAGAAGATTGTTGAAATGATTGCTACTGACGGACAGAAACCGATCGTAAACACAAATGGCCTGCTGTTGACAAAGGAAAAACTTCATGCATTGAAACGTGCCGGGGTGGAAGGCTTCACGTTCCACATCGATAGCGGACAGCAGCGACCTCATATGAAGGGAAAAACAGAACTGGAGCTGAACGACCTTCGCTATCATTATGCAAGCAT
>JBGPGQ010000286.1:0-4420 GCA_041483995.1 Bacteroidota bacterium | reverse complement strand
CCATCAGCAACATAAACGATATTGTTGCTATCCGGAACGATAACAATGTCACAGGGACTTCTAAAGGCTGTCGAAGCAAGCGTATCCCAAGTCAAACCGCGGTTTGTTGATCTGTAAAGTTTGCCATCCATAGAATTCGGTGAGCCTGATGTTTGCTCTGCCGCAAAGAACAATGTGTCGGGGTGATCAGGATTCATTTCCAGAGGCATGCCGTAACTGGTAAAGTTTCTCGCAATCGCTGATGTCCACGTTGCTCCTCTGTCAGTACTCCGTTTTATTCCTTTACCACTGCCGGAACTTGCGGAAAGCCAAATGTTTGAATCCCTCGGTGATATATAGAACGACCACTGCGAGCCTCCGCCTGCAGTCTTACCTGGCACGGCTGCCCATGTATCACCGCGGTCAGTGCTCATACTTATCCTGTCACCACCTGCCATGAAGATGCGGTTCTTGTTCCATGGATCAATAGCGAACGTGTTACCTATACCACCAACTCCTGTTATTTTTGGTGGCATTGGCCATAAATACTGAACAATTGTACCTGAAGGCAGTGACCAGTTCAATCCGCCATCAGTCGTCGAGAGCACAGCATAGTTCTTATCACTACATGCCCATCCTTTGGAACTGTTGTAAAAGAAGACATCGCTAATCTTTGCAAACATACGATGTATCCCCCACACAAACGATTGGCCGCCATCGACTGACCTACGAATATATCCACCACCACCGGTGAAGAATGCGGTATCGGTTGTAATTGCATAAACATCGTTCACATCGGACTTTGAGTCTGTCTTAAAATTGAGCGAGCCCCACGTTGCTCCGGCGTCCGTGCTTTTGCAGCAAAACTCATCCGCACCAGCCCCATACACCGTTCCGCCCTTTGCGCTTATCGAGAAGATATCCTTCGTCCATCCCCCATCTCCCACACTGCTCCACGCAGAGCCACCATTTATTGTTTTCAGCAGCACTCCTGCTGCGCCACACGCAAACCCGTTAAGAGAATCTACAAATGACAGCGAATACAGTATCTGTGAGGTGCCGGAGGGTTGTGCTGTCCAATTTACTCCACCATCAGTCGTTGCAATGATTGTACCGCCGTTGCCGGCAGCCCAACCCCGGAGCGGAGAGGCAAAGGCAACCGCGTTCAGTCTTGTACCGCCATTTACTGTTTGCGTACCCCATGACCCGCCGGCATTGGTGGAAGAATAGTATGTGCCATTATCCCCCACGATCCAGATATTAAGACTCATCGTGAATACGGAACGAAAGGTCTGCGTGCCGAGCGGGCTCGATCCCCAGTTCGCTCCCCCATCCACTGAATGGTACACCTTACCGGTATCGCCAACAGCCCACACATCAACCCCGTTGGGTGAATGAACGCTGCTAAAACCAATAGCGTGAAGGGAATTGTACGAGAGTACGATCAGCGCTACCACAACGCAGAGTGCGATGCATTGTTTCATGAATTGTCCGTTTGATATATGAATTACTTGAGCAAAACCATTTTCTTTACAACATGAGCGTTCCCCGCGGTGAGACTATAGAAATATATCCCGCTGGATAAGAGGGAAGCATCGAGCGGCACACTGTAATATCCCGGTTGCTGCATTTCGTTGACGAGGGTCCGGATTTCTCTCCCAAGTACGTCGTACAGACGCAACTGTACTGGAGCAACAGTCGGTATTTGATATTTGATTGTTGTTGTCGGGTTAAAGGGGTTTGGAAAATTCTGAACCAGAGAGAATTCTGTCGGTTGCGGCTTTGCAACCTTCGGCGACAATACGAGCGCGACGCTTCGGGCAATATCAGGATTCGCGATACGCAGCTCGCCCTCACCTTCCAACACAGTCTCATTCTCACCAACCCTAAGAACCACCGGTGCACCTTGTCCATTCGCACGCCAGGAAATTGTCACAGGGTATCGTACCGATGAAATCAGAATTGGAAACTCTTGCTCGGGAAGATCCCCAACTACTTCCAGCATACGGCCGGAGGCAAACCTGACATCAAAGATCCCCTCCGGTGGAGGTGGAGGAAGCTCATAGTAATCAGCGAACACGCCGTCACTCCTTCTTCGCGAGAAAAACAATTGCTGACTGTTCTCATCAGCATCAGTAATTGTCAGAACATCGCTACGTAGTAACACATCATTATCGAAAGAGGGCTTTCGGTTGGCTGCCGGATGTCCAACAATTAACAGGCCCGCTTGACGGGTCTTTGCCCAGTATCCGCGTCCAGGCTTCAGCGTATCAGACACCGCATAACTTGCCCCCGTGAATCTGTAGAAAGGAGAGCTGACAATACTGTCAGGGATCATGATGATGCCCGCCACGGGGGCAGGAATAGAAATCGATCCGACGATATTCCAGCCGGCATGGACAACAAATGTGTCAATCAGGATCGGATACCCCGTAAAGGTAAGGTCCGGGATGGTGAGCTTCTTCCAGTATGCCCTACCGTTTACCAAAGTATCGGTGCGAACATACCCGTGCAATGGATCGAACAGAAATGCATTTGGAAACACATACGGACACAGTGTCGACACGGGAAGCGACAGGAGTTGCCAATTTGCTCCGAGTCCGGAGTGAATGACTATCCCGGTACCACCGACGACGCCACCACCAAAGATTGAGAGAGAATCCGGCGCACTACGGGCGTTATGGACAAAAATGATATGGCCAATTTTGGGACCCGTCGACAGTGGTCCAAAAGTAATCATAAACAAAGCGCTGTCTGAAGGATCAATGGTTCTGCTTTGCGGCGAGACTGTAAAACTCGCGTCGTCCGAAGATACGGAACTGATAACAAGGGACACAGTACCACCATTTCTCACAATAACGGTATCTACTCTTCTACAGGACACTTGCGTTGTATCAAAGAGAAAGGAACTCTGCGCAACCGAAAAACACGGGAGCTGAGTGGTATATTTCAACGTTGCATAGACATAATCACCCGAAGCCGCGGAAGTCGAAAACCCTGTGACCAAAAGATTCTTGTTGCCATCGATAGATAGTGCTGCGGGCTGGTCATCATCTGTACCAGTCCCGTTGAACCGTTCTACCCACTGTCGAATACCGTTCGCGTTGTAAGCTAGTGTGACAAAATCAAAGAAGGAGCCCGGAGCATAACTGTATCCGGTTACATAGATGGTGCCCTGTGCATCCAGGGTGAGCGACGTACCTCCGTCGTCATCATTTGCAGCCCCATTGTAGCGCGTGACCCATTGTTGCGCTCCAATCGAACTGTAGCTTATCGTTGCGATGTCATCGAACGTCGTCAAGCCGAAACTGTGGCCGGTCACAATGACATTCCCCAAGGCATCAACACGAATAGCTGATGGAACATCGTCATCATCCCCGGGTCCGTTGTACCGCATTACCCATCGCTGGAGTCCTGAAGGATTGTACTTGACTGTTGCATAATCGTAAGTAACGACGCCCGCCACTGCGGCACTGTACCCGGTCACAAATGCATCTCCAAGGGCATCCACGGCAATAGCGGTCGCAACATCTTCATCGTGCTCAGGACCGTCATACTGCGCAAGCCACGCTTGACTCCCATTCGCCGAAAGGTACTTGATTGTTAGAAAGTCAAGGTAATTGTCAAGGCTATACGTGTAACCTGTAACATACACATTCCCACTACCATCCATCGTTATCGCACTCGGCACATCATCATCACCGAGGGGTCCGTTATACCGTTTTGTCCACGCTGTAGTACCACCTGTAAAATACTTGATCGTCACCCAATCGAAAAACGTCGTCTTGCCAAAGCTCGGCCCCGTGACAGCCACATTACCAAATTGATCAATGGCAATCGCAACCGCACCGTCATCGTCATTGTCCGGTCCGTTATAACGATTGACCCACTGACGAACTCCGTTTAAATTGTACTTGATTGTTGTGACATCATAGTAACTCAACGTGTCGTAACTCGTTCCTGTAACATACACGTTACCGTCAATATCAACCGCGATGGCAGTCGCAAAGTCATCGTCATCACCCGGCCCATTGTACCGCACCGCCCACTGCTGCTGGCCCGCACTGTTGTATTTCACGGTAAGATAGTCAGTATTGATGAAGCCTGAGTCGCTGGTTCCCGTAACATACACGTTCCCCAGGTTATCCGTTGTTATTGCGGTTGGAATATTCTCGGAGGATGCTGTGTCCGCGGCATACGTCGCCGTCCATGCCCGCATCACAGAATCCGGACATGTTGAATTTGCCGCGTTTCGTTCAAATGGCATCAAAGAACCTGTATGCATCCCCTTTATTTTTCCTTCTGTCCTCATTCGTCTATGGGCTCGCGATTTGCTCTCCCCTTTGGAACGCGTGCGATCTCGAGTATTCTCCTCAACAAATCGATCTTGAAACAAGTGTTGCAAGCTTGGAGGAATAAGCTGTCTGTTCAATCCCCTGTG
>JBGPGQ010000285.1:0-4424 GCA_041483995.1 Bacteroidota bacterium | reverse complement strand
TGCGGGAACCAATACCAGTGCAAGGAAAATCATGAAAGATTTGCTTCGCATATTACCCTCCATTTGTTGACGCTTATAGATCCGTTGAAGATTTGATTTGTCCATTAAAACTTATTCCTTAGCCTTGGTGTCACGAACAGTACGTGAAATCAATTGTTTGGCGACTCCAAATTCGCGGTCATCGAACTTAACGATTTGGAATGAACTGCCAGCACCTGTCGCTACAATTGTGTACATCTTACCAGCCTCGTATGTTGTACTGGGTAGCGAGGCCACGCCGAACTTACCGGTAGGAACCACCTGTCCTCTAATCTGGCCACCCGGATTACCGGCCGTATGAAAATTCAGATAGATCCTTCCATTGTTAAATTCCTCTTTGAGGGTTGCCGTCAAAGTTGAATCATTCCATGTCCCCGCATACGTGCTCGTTGTTGCACTGTCTGGAACCAACTGTGCCCGGATGATTCCGCCTGGATGGCTCGCGCTGTGGGCATTAACATAGATGTTTCCGGCAAGAAGCTCTGTCAACGTATCGCCTATAGCAGCACCCTCCCACAGCCCGGTGAGCGTAGTCGCGCCAAACGGAGTCAATCTGATATTATGCCAAACACCACCATTCGCGCCGGCAGCAGCGTGGTGGAAGTGTGCTAGTGTGAAGAGGGTATCAACCGAATCAGGGGCAACCTCTATCGAATAGCTCAAGCCAGCACGAGTAAGAGTAAATGTTCCAGTTCCCGTTGCAGAACTACTTACAGAAGGTACTTCATTTGCACCGCTCAAGGTAACCTCAGGAATACCGATTTGCTGGTGTGCATATACTGTGTCTGTGAGCGGAAATACTATGCCTCCATTACTATCCGCAGGGGCATTATGAAAGTGGGCCGCCGTGAAAAAACCCTGTCTGTTGTCTGCTTTTACATCAACACTGAAAGAAACCCCATTGGCCTCATTCAAGGTGACCGTGGCACTGCCGGTGGCAAAGGTAGAAACGGAGGGGATTTCATTTCCACCATTCAATGTAGCGGTATATGTGCCAACCGAGGTTGCAGATAACGTTCGAGCCCCGGGAGAAACCTCCCTGTATTGTGGTGTACTGGCAAATGCAACGTTTGCAGAGAGGACAGAGTCCGCACCTGAGTCCCTCAGACTGAGATTGGGAGCAGATCCCAATGCCACGTTTGCAAACCTGATCCTTGCAACACCCGCCGTTCCGTTGTTCCTGTCGCTTCGCCCTTCATTCATATTAAGATATGCGATGGTACCTGCCGTCGGCGCATAGATCAGAACCGTACTCTGCTCTTCCGAGAGAAACGTAATAGTCTGCGCCGCACTCCCGGCAAAGCTCAAGTTTCTGCTACCGGAAGCAACATCAAGATACGCAGAGGATCCAGGAAACGTGAGATTCCCAACCGCTGCACCATCAATAGTAAGAGCACCGGGCGCAGCTCCAGATATCGCGTGTACAAAACGGGCCAAAGAGCGAAAGTTAGGGTTCACATCGGTTCCAGGTCCACTTGGAACATCAACGCATGCACCCCAGACCGCGCTTAGAAGAAGTAGCACGAATAATTTTTGGAAACTCATTGGATGGTTCTCCTTATGAAATATGATGATCTGCTTCCAGCGAAACACTCTACGCCTCTGTAAGTTGAAACTCATACTGGCCGGATTGAACTAGCAATACTATTTGGTGTATGATAAATGATGGTGGTGTGTTGCTAATTTAGCTCGCTGGAAAACGGCACCCTAAAATATTCACCAACAATACATGGTGGAGGTATTTTTGGGGTTAAAAAACGCTGTGAACAACCGAAAGCTTAACACTCTCTCGGTAGTCACACTTCTCGATTTGCCAGCGCTTGTTTTAGCTTGGTAAGATGTTTGGAATGCTGTATCAATGACCCCCGACCGTGCCACCTCCTTTTGCGAATTTTTTGTGTGAGACAGGTAAGGATTGTCGTATGCTTGTAAACACGGCTAAATATAAATATTGATGTTGTCTTTGTCAAGTGCAGCGACAAAAAACAAACTTAGTTTAGCCTGACCATCCTTAGGTCTGAAATGCCATCCTGTTGTAGCAACTCTTTCATTCCGGCCGAAGGAACATCGCTGTCTATATTCATTACTGTCAAGGCGTTAGCTCCAACTCCAGAGCGACCCAGCGACACACCGGCAATATTTACGTCATGTTTGGCGAGAATCGACCCTACACGGGCCAGCATACCGGGCCTGTCTACATTAGTATAGATTAAGAGATACCCTTCGGGCCACACCTCAAACCTAAACCCATTCAGTTTTACAAGCCGGATAGTCGAAGCACCGAACACCGTACCTGCAACCTCCTGAGCTCCTTGCCCCGTATGGTATCGTAGACGGAGAAGATTCGAGAAGTTTTCTCCGTCAGGGTCGCGCTGTTCACTAACGGTCATCCCCATTTCTCGCGCAAGAAGAGGAGCATTGATGAGGTTCACTGGTTCAGGGATTACGTGCGACAGAATTCCCTTGAGAATCCCCGCCATTAACACCTCCGATGAAGTATTCAGAAGTTCTCCCCACGTTGCCACCGTGATGTTCTTCAAATTTCCTGAAGTCATCTGTGCAGCAAGGCTCCCCATTTTTTCTGCAAGTGTGACATACGGCGTCACTTCTTGATTCATGGTCAATTGCATTGCCGTACCGTTCACAATTCCGACAAAGCCTCTGCCATGAAGCGCATCCGCCAACTGGTGCGCAATTTGTATGGCAACTTTTTCCTGCGCTTCTTCCGTTGAAGCACCAAGATGTGGAGTTGCAATGACGCGCCCATGCTGAAACAACGGATTCCCTTTGGGTGGCTCGACCTCAAAGACATCGAGAGCAGCCCCCCCAACCTGACCGGATTTCAAAGAGCGCAATAATGCCTGTTCATCTACTATGCCTCCCCGCGCACAATTGATAATACGAACCCCCTTCTTGCATTTGGCAAAAGTGACATCATTCAATAGGCCGCGGGTTTCGTTTGTTAACGGCGTGTGCACCGTGATGAAGTCCGAACGCCGGTAAAGTTCATCCAAACTCACCAGTTCTATGTTGAGCTTCAGTGCAACTTCGCTTCCGAGGACCAGATCATAACCGATAACTTTCATGCCCAAGCCCTGACAGCGCGTCGCCACCTCGCGTCCAATTTTGCCCAGGCCGACAACGCCAACCGTCTTTTCAAAGACTTCCGTTCCGGTAAATTTCTTCCTTTCCCATTCTCCCTTCATAAGGCTGGCGTATGCCTGCGGGATGTTGCGAGACAACGAAAGCAACATGGAGACAGTATGTTCAGCAGCGGAGACTGTGTTGCCACCGGGAGTGTTCATCACAAGAATGCCGCGGCGTGTTGCTGCATCGATATCGATATTGTCAACGCCCGTCCCTGCCCTGCCGATCACTTTCATGTTTCGCGCAGCAGCAATCAAATCTGCAGTGACCATTGTGGCACTGCGGACAACGAGCGCATGATATTCACCGATGACCTTGCTCAACTCTTCCGCTGAAATGCCGGGTCTATTGTCGACCTTAAACCCTTCGTTGGTGAGTATATCGATACAACTCTGTTCGAGATTATCACTGACCAGTATCTTCACGAAGTTGCCTTGTGCATGGTTTCAAGAAAGACTCTTTGTGTAGCAGCAAGACCTGCGCCCGGAAGAAACTGATATTGGTGGGAAGCGAGTGAGCGCTCAAGCGCAGCAACAAAGGCAATCATATCCAGTTCATCGTAGTAGCCGAGATGGGAAACGCGAAAAATCTTCCCGACATAGTCATCCTGTCCACCAGCGATGGTGATGCCATTATCAACACTGAGACTCTTATTAAATGCTTTCCATTCGATTCCATCGGGCACCCAGACTGGAGTAACGGCGAAAGAAGGTGAATCCGAAAAGAGCTTTAGTCCGAGCGCTTCGATGCCCGCGCGCAGAGCTGTTGCAAGACGCTCATGCCGTGCCCAGACGCGTTCTATTCCTTCCGCCTTAATCATCTCAAGCGCTGCATCAACACCAATGACAAGAGAGACTGCTGGAGTCCACGGTGTATCACCTTGCTCGTACGATTTCAGACCCTTTTTTAGATCAAAGTAAAACTTCGGGATCGTAGAAGTTTGCATTGCACTGATTGCTCGCTGGCTGAGCGCAACAAAAGCAAGTCCGGGCGGAATCATCAAACCTTTTTGTGACCCTGTTACGCAGACATCAATTCCCCAGTCATCAAACCTCAACTCATGCGCTCCAACGGCTGTGATTCCGTCAACACACACAAGAGCATGAGAGTATTGACGTATGATCTTTGCCATTGTCTTTACATCGGTTGCAGTGCCTGTCGATGTTTCACTGTGCGTCAGGTATACACCCTTTGCTTGCGGATTGCGCTGAAGCGCATCGCGCAACTGATCAGGCTGG
>JBGPGQ010000284.1:0-4433 GCA_041483995.1 Bacteroidota bacterium | reverse complement strand
TTTTGACTCCCTGCACCGCCAACGACAACATATCTCTGTCGCGCATTTCCTATGCAGGCTATCAGCATTAACAAAATAATCGTGAAGTGAACTTTTCGTCTGGGCGGTAAGGTCTCAAGTGCGGTCTGTTGCAGCATATCACCCCCAAGAATTAGAAATAGTGCAGAATGTCATAATTTGAGAAATCGCCATGGGGGGTAATATACTGACTATTCTCATTTTACGTGATCTACGGTACAACTGTTCTCAATGTACACGTTTTATCTTAATTGTCAAGTAAAATAAGCGGTTAAATGGAAATGTTATTCTTCATGGTAATTGAGGCTAAAATCGCCACAAAATCGCAGAATATGGTGGGTAAACGAAGGTCTAAAAGAGAGAGGGATTCAACAGAGTTTTGGGAGCTGACACGCTTAGAGGTTAGAAAAATGGGGTTAAATTACTAGGGGGCAACACCCGTGAGAATGAACTTGCCTGATGCATTCGTTTTTACCCAGTAAGCACGTCCGGGCGCAATTACTGATTCCGGGACAAATGCAGCACCTGAAAAAATGTAGTAGGCAGAAGTTCTAATTCCAGCCGGTATTGTCACAATATTGGACGTATCGACCGGATAGGAAATCGATCCAATCATATTCCAACCAGCCTGCACATTGATAGTATCGTGAGATCGAACGGCTCCTGTGAGACTAATATTTTGGCCGGAAGCAAATCGAAGCCAATAGCCAACTCCGTTCTTAAGAGTATCCTTTCGTACATATCCCAAGCTGTTTGTAAAGGTAAAAGCACTTGACGTTGCAGTTGGATACAGTGTGGCTTTCCTTGCATCATCGACAGTGATTGGAACAGAGAGCATATTCCATCCCAATGCTACATTGTACTGATTTGTCACTGGCCCAAAAAAATTCCATACTCCTGAGTAGGTACTCACACCAGAAATATTCTTAGCTGCCACGCGCCAATAAAAATGTGCATTGCTCGGAAGCGGACCCACTTGGCGGGACGTGCCCGTAATAGTTGAATCATTAAACAGCGCAACTCCGAACAACGAATCAGTAGAAACTTGCAAACGATATGTTGTTGCGCCAGATGACGCGTTCCAAACTACGGTTACAAAGGCCCCATACCCTGTTGTTCCGGTCGGTGGCCAAGAGAGTACTGGTGCTGCCGGAGGAGGAGGAAGAACGGTCACAGTCCTCGGAAAGTTCATTGTTCCACCAGCACCTGTCAGACTAAGGGTAAAAGTTTTTGTGACTGACACCTGAGCAACAGTGGTCCCGCTAAGAGCCACCTGACCGATTCCCTGGTCAATGCTAGCCAAGGTTGCATTCTGAGAAGCCCAACTCAGTGATGTATTCCCCCCACCGAACGAAAGCGTGTCTGGAGTGGCACCAAGTGTACCAGCGGGAGGGGGGGGACCAATGCTCGTTCTAATCAATACAAATGCACCAAATTTCGGGAAGGTTGTTGCCGGCGCACTCCATCCGTTTGGTGGTGCTACTGACCATCGATTGGATCGCATCGGGATCTTAATTGATCCGCCACTGTACGTGCCGTTGAATGTTGTATCACCATAGAAGTTCTGAGCATTATGAATCGCGTATGAGTTGCCATTACTCAATACGCTCGAGACATCAACTTGTACAGTATCTGAACCGCTCCAATTGTAAACTACAATATTGGCCCGACCTGGTTCATATTTGTTATTCCTGACGAAACTTGTACTGCCAGTCGAAGGAACATCGCTTGCATAGAGATTAGAAGGAAAACTGCTCGCACTAAAACCAACTGGAATCCCATAGTATGTATTTCCTGTCATTGTCGTGTTATTGCAGTTAACCAGGTTTGCCGCTGTGCCTGTGGGACTATTTGTGAACCAATTATTGAGAATCTTGATGCCATCATGTCCTTGACTGTACCCAAAATTTCCACTCTCATTCCCTCCAATAGTCGGGGTGTAATAGCATTGATTATCAATAATGGAATCGCCTACAGATTTTGGAAGTCCAGCCTGCGATGGTCGGCCAACAAGTATATTTCTTGCGCTATACCCCGTAACGCTAGATAGTGCACCTGCGTTGAAACAGATATTGCCACGGATAGTCATGCTATCAACGAACGCATCCGCTGAACCATACGCGTGGACATTGTGAGAGAATCCATCGAATATGATGTTGTCAACGATCGTCTTTCTGCCGGTCTGATTCTGAATGTAGATGCCATGACCATGACCTCTATCGGATCCGTCCCAACCGAAATTATAAATCGTGCATCCATAAATCTCGTTACCCTGTGCCTCAATCCAAGACTGAATACCGAGTTGAACATCATGGATGATGAGATTGATAAACTTAAGACCGGATAGAATCCCAAAAGTCTGCTGAGTATACACTCCATCACTGATTCCGATATCACTTGGAGCTTGATTTGAACTTGTAGTAGATACCCTGTCTGTTCCAGAAGACATGATCTCCAAACCTATGACCCAGATGTATCTTGCTTCTGGTGAGTGGAAAAACAATGCCCACTTACTTGGGTCCGATCCACCATCTATTGTGGCTCGCTCGTGATTGTAGTTCATAATCTTAATAGGAGCGCTCGCCGTTCCTGAAATCTCAACACTGTTCAGATTACCACCGCTTGTGTACGTACCACCATGAACAAATATTGTGTCACCAGGGTGCAGGCTTGGCGGATTGCCATGATCAATCGAACCTATAGCTTTCCGAAATGACCATGGGCTTGCAAGCGTACCACTATTGCTTGCGGAGCCGGATGTGGTTACGTGCAATTGGGCAGAGTACAGAAGTGTTGCGGTTGAAAGAAAAAGGATGGTTTGAAGCCTCAAACCCTTGAAGAAGTGTTTACTCATGTATGTACAAGTGATTAAAGGCCCGACTTTGGGCAGAACGGGTAGCGTGGTGTGTATAATTTGTTCTTTTTTTTTGTGCGTGTCAAGCGTTTTATTGAAAGAATTGCACTCCGTTCCTGATGAAGACGCAAAATTTCACGATGCAGAAAGTAGTCGATCATTCCTTATTGAATCCCAAGCGAACACAAGATTATTTGGGCCCAATGAACCTAGTCGCCGAGACGTCATCATCAATCAACGGAGGCGATTTCTCCCCCAAGACAACGCGGAACTGATCAGTGAACGCTACCTCTTTGCAGAAGAGGTGCGTAATCTTCCAGCGTTGGAGTTGGATTCCATTTGATTCACAATGAAGAGGATTTTCGATAGCAATCTCCCCTCTGCGGTTACTTGACGAGGTATCTCATTTTTTGGAGCTCTTCCGTTGCCCGTCTACGCTGATCACCCTGCAGCTCAATGTTGCCATCCTTCACAGTTCCACCGGTCCCACTGTGTTCCTTGAGCATACTAGCGATCTCTTTCATTGTCGTGGGATTATGCTGCAGGCCAGACACGATAGTTACGGTCTTCCCTTTTCGTCCTTTCGTTTCCAGAAAAATATGAACGGTTTTGCCTTTGCCGTCATGCTTGATTGTGGTTGTAATACGCGAAGGCTGTGGTGAATCGGGTAGGAGCTGATGAAGATCGGAAAGAGATTTTAGTTTCACCGGTGAAATCTTATCCCTTCGGAAGCGCAGAAGAGAAATTGAACTGCACTCCGCAAAGAAAGTTATCGAAGAATCAAATGGCCGTTCTGACTCGCCTTTACCCAATACCCCTGCCCGGGGAACAAGGTATCAGCCTCTGCATATCCGCTTTGGTAACGGAAGAATGGTGAAACAACAATTCCGGCTGGCAGTGTTCTCACCGAATCAATTGGTACCGGGTTTGTAATCGTTCCTACGAGATTCCACCCACCTGCCAAGTCAAAGGTGTCAGTCGATACGACTGCACCTGAAACAAGCACTGTTTGAAGACTGCTAAACTTCAGCCAGTATCCCCAACCATTCCTGAGCGTGTCCTGTTGAATGTATCCACTGGGACCAAAGTGGAACGCGTGAGAAGTTGCAGTTGGGAATACTGTCGTCGTTCTGGAATCAGGTGGGATAACGGGAAGCGAGAGAAGGTTCCATCCACTCTGTGCCTGAAGTGCAACCGACAACGGCAATGTACCCAACGGGGTATTCATATCGTGTTGGATCTCTGCCTGTGTCAAGGCGCTGTTATAAATCCGTACTTCATCAATGACTCCATCAAAATAGTATCCTCCCGTCCTTCTTCCGATATTCGCATTGACATTCGATGTGTACTGAGACGCTGGAACCGTTCCTACCAAAACCCCGTTGTCCAGTGCGCCATTAACGTAGATGTCCAACGTTTGCCCTGCAGCATTGTACACTCCTGCTACGTAGTACCATGTGTTAAGAGAGCGGACAGTTGTACTGTATCTTTGCGTGTGTGATGATCCACTGGCAGAAACCGCCACACCAAACGTGTGTGGACCGGTATCAGGACTCGACTT
>JBGPGQ010000283.1:0-4443 GCA_041483995.1 Bacteroidota bacterium | reverse complement strand
TCCAGCGACCTCACGGGATGCGGGTGAAGGATTTCCATCGCTACCGATTGATGTTCTTAGCCTGGGTATCCCGTTTACTGGTTCGTTGACCGTTGATATCCTTGACCCTGTTTATGATGCAATGGGGAACCAGCTTGTCGCCCCAGTGCCGGGATATGAATACACAAAAGAAAAAGAGGCCGTTGCAATCTATAAGAAGAATGCAGGTGCATACGCCTCCGACAGATTCTTCCCATCTCAACCCATGGCTGTTGAGAAGCCGTTTACTCTCCGTCAACAGCGTATCGGCACGATCCGGATATCTCCCTATCAATACAATCCACATACGAAGACTCTGCGACGGCTCCAGAGGGCTACGTTACGCATACGCATTCTTTCTGCAGGCCAGTCAACTGTGGGCAGAAGGCCTGAGGCTGAACTCGATCCGCGCTTTGAAGATGTCTACAAGAGCCTTGTGTCGAACTACGAGCAGGCAAAACAGTGGCGTGAGGCTTCTCGGGGTCAAGGTTTCAGTAGCACCGATCCGACCCGCGATTGGTTTGAGACTGGCAGAACATATTATAGGGTTCCAATAGGAAGTGATGGCTGGTATAGAGTCATGCGTTCTGACCTTATCGCGGCCGGGGCCGACCTATCGCAAATGGATCTTCCGAGCATCAAGGTTTTTGGACGAGGGGTTCAGGTTCCGGTTATTGTTCGACCGGATACCACGATTGAGTTTTACGCGCGGCAAAACTATGGGGACTCTTCGTATTTTGATCCTTACAATGACACGAGTGCATACTGGCTTACCTGGGGTGGGGCATCGGGGAAACAGTTTTCGGCCGTTTCCCAGCCAACTGGTGTAACCAGTCTCAACGTCCAATCATCTCGCGTAACAAAACACTTTGAGAAGAATACAGACTATTTTGATGGCACAACCCAATTTGAAACGACCCAAAACGGAAATGTTCCCGGTGAGGGTTGGGTGTGGGAATATTCCTACCCATTCCCTCCATATGACAATCTCACGTTTCCATTTGCTTTGGACTCCATTGATTTTACGGGAAGTTCCATGTGCACTCTGAGGGTCAGGCTTTTCAGCACAACTCCGAACTTCAACACTTATGATCATGACGCACAATTCCGTATAAATGATTCTCTTGCCGGAGAAGTGTTTTTCGCAGGCCGGACCGGTATCACTTTCACGGCGACAGTTCCAAGCTCCTGGCTTTTCAATGGGAATAATGTTTTGAAGATGAGTTCACTTCCAACGAGCAGTAGTCCGAATTCATTTTATCTTGATTGGTTCGAGGTTGATTACCAGAGATTGCTCCGGGCTCAAAGTGACCAGGTATTCTTCACTTCACCAACATCATCAGAAAGTGGTCCGGCTCAATTCACTGTTTCGGGATTTTCATCGCCACAGATCGATGTCTTTGATCTTACCGGGGCGCGGATGATTACAGGTGGTGCAGTCTCGGGTGGCGGTAGCGCGGGATTTACAATAACCTTCAAAGATACATTTTCATCAACACGATCATATGTTGTAGTGTCATCATCGGGATCAATGCCGGTTCCCCCGATTGCGGCTAAGACGTTTTCTGACATCAGGGTGAACGCTCAGGGTACGGATTATCTTCTCATCAGTCACAAGAACTTTCTTTCGCCTGCACAGCAGCTTGGAGCACATCGGCAAATAGTGAGCGGCGTTCGTGTCAAAGTAATTGATGTCCAGGATATTTACGATGAATTCAATTACGGTATGGCAAGCGCCTCCTCGATCAAGAACTTCCTGCGTTACGCGTATCAGATATGGCCCGCTCCTGCACCTGCTTATGTGCTGTTACTCGGCGATGCAAGCTGGGATCCACACCGATATATGTCGACAAGCGTGAAAACGGATTATGTTCCGGCATACGGTGTGCCGGCTGGCGACAACTGGTATGGATGCTTTGATACGACCTACGATTTTCTGCCGTCGTTGCTGATTGGAAGAATTCCCGTTTTTGATTCCACCCAAGCTCAACATACAATCGATAAGATCATTGGTTATGACTCCTATACACTCGGTGAATGGAACAAGGATTTCATGATGATCTCGGGGGGGACGACGCCTTTTGAGCAGATCAGTTTTGACGCCTCGAGCGAAGCGCTCATTGGCAGCTTTATCAGTCCACCTCCAATTGGTGGGACTCCACTACGAGTGTACAAGACGACGCCTGCTGTGATTGATGGGGAACATAAGCAGTTGATGAAGGACTTGGTGAGAGACGGTCTCGTGTTTATCAATTTTCTTGGGCATTCCGGATCAAGAACGTGGGGAGTTGATATTGGTCCTCCGAGTGAATTCGAAAATACAAATGGTCGACTTCCTTTTATATCCTCAGCAAGCTGCAACGTGGGAGCGTTCGCAGAGCCATCGAGTAATGTGCTCTCTGAAGATTTTGTGCTTGCTGACAACCGTGGGGCAATTGCAATATCAGCAGCATCTTCGCTTGGCTATCCCGATCTCGGAACTGCGCTCACGAGTTACTTTCTTTCCGGAGCTGTTGTTGATTCGGTCCGCGACTTCGGATCTTTGACAACGATTGCCCGTTATAGGCTTTGGCAAAGTTCCCCTGGGGATTATAGGGTGGTCAGTACGGTAAATTGCAATCCGCTTCTTGGAGACCCTCTATCAAGACTTGCAATACCAAAGAAGCCTGATCTCGCCATCTCTACATCCGATGTTGCGGCGAGTTCGCAAGCGCTCAGCGTGAATGATTCCTCCGAAACGATACGGATTAACATTCACAACTACGGCCTTGTTCCTACTGATAGTGTCGGCATTTTAGTCAACGATGTCTACGATGGAAACACATACCTTGTTGCCAACAAGAAACTTCGGTCGACTTTCCATCGAGATTCATTGGTAGTGTCGTGGGACGCGAGTTCTCAGGTCGGAAGGCACACTCTCGTTACAACGCTTGATCCAAACCATCAAATCGATGAAGTGAACGAGCTGAACAATGCAGCATCATCAGATCAGTACGTATATGCCAACCTGCTCAGTGTCGTAAAACCGATAAACAACATGGTGGTACCGCCAGGTCCCCAAACTCTTGTCATAACCAGTCCCATAGGACTGGATTCAATCGGCTTTCAGTATTTTTTTGAGCTTGACACTGTTGATACATTCGATTCTCCTTTCCTGGTTGCATCTGGCGCGATAGTGCCGGGCCCTGTATCTGGTCAGTGGATGACGCCATCGCTGGCAGCAGACCGTGTGTATTTTTGGCGTGCACGAACAATGGACGGAACAGTCCTTGGAAACTGGGTAACTGCTGCTTTCTCAACTTCGTCCGCTTTGCCTCCCATTCCGCTAGTACGTATTCGTGAATCCACCCAAAGGCAGTTTGCGCGGGATAATCTCACGAGCGCGGCTTCCACAGATTCGGGAGTCACGATTGCGCCCAATCCTGCTACCCAACTCAATTGCAAATCATGGGGGAATCACGGTGTTCTGTCTGACAGGTATGCAATCATCAAGATCGGGGAAACAGTGATATTTGGCTACTGGTGGGAGTTGGGAGCTTACAGTTTTATGGCGGTTCGTTTCAACGATATTGACGGTTCATATGTTCTTAAAGCGTTTGATGTCTCTGGGCAGCCAGCTGAAGCAGATAGTATGGTAAGATTTATCAGGGATACGCCGGTTGGTAATTATCTTGCCATTGCCGTAATACTCGATGGAAGAACAAACGTGAGTGAGAGCTTGTACGTGGCGATTGAATCTCTCGGAAGTACGCTCATTCGTCAAGTCTTGCCCGGCCATGCATGGGCACTGATTGGGCGGAGGGGTAACACGGGCCCCGGCATGCCTGCGCTAGAAAGTTGGAGTCCTAGCAGTGTTGCAGAAGTAGGTTTGCAAGTTCCACGATACTACAGCGCCGGCTCCGGCTCGGTTTGCACCAGAGGTTTTTCTATTCCAACTTTCTGGGATTCATTTCATTGGCGAAGAGGTGCCGTATCCGGAGTTTCCGATGTCCGCGTTGCACTGTTGGGTACGAAAAATACTGGAGCCGTTGACACACTGCGCATGCTGCCAGTTGATAGTACTGACGTGAGTATGGCGTTTATGAATGCGCTGACATCAGGGCCGACGTATACTTCGTTTAAGTCTGCGGCGTTACTATCAAGCGGTGATCCTCTTGTGACACCGGTTTTGAGAGATTGGTGGGTAGATGTTTTGCCTCCTGCTGATTTGGCCATAAGTTCAAGAACCGTGGGTATCCCAAATCTGGTGGTTCAGAAGGGGAACACATTGAATCTTCCGGTTACAGTGCACAATATCGGATTTCAAGGAGCGGATAGTGCACGAATCACGGTTTCTGTATATGATAAGTTTAACAGAGCGCGTCCAATTGCCTGGGCTCAATTGGATTCCATCCCAGTGGGGGGGACAAACTCGACGACAATACC
>JBGPGQ010000282.1:0-4445 GCA_041483995.1 Bacteroidota bacterium | reverse complement strand
GTAATTGAAAAATCCTTCCCCGTAATGCCTCCGACGCCGTCAAATATTTTTGCAAATGCAAGAGCAACGGTCAAAGGTATCTTCAACTTTGGCACAGGAACACCCGCCTTTTCAGCGATCAATGATACCAACTGGCGAGTCGTCATCTGCGGCTCGTCCGAGTAGTTGAACACTTCAACCCCTTCCTTCAACTTGTCAAGCAAGTACACAGTCGCTTCGACAAGGTTCTCCACATATGCAATGGATTTGATATTATTACCGTTACCGACCCAGATGAATTTCTGGTCGCAAACATAAGAAATCAACTTGAAAATGTTCGCACGGTTGAAGGGTCCGAATACAACGGTCGGGCGAATGATCACGGCTTTCCGTGAGGGATTTTCTTGAGCCCACTTTGCCACAACGCGTTCGCCTGCCAATTTCGATTCTCCGTACGCGTTGTTCGGCTGTGGCAACGAGGTTTCATCCGGACATTTTTGTTTACCATATACCGCGACTGAACTATAGAAAACGAATTCCTTGACGTTCAGCTCAGATGCACAACGCAAAAGCCGACGTGTTCCCTCTTCATTTACTTCAAAGTATTTTTCTCTTGTAATGCCAAAGTCCTTGTGTTCGGCAGCGAGATGAATGACGCACCGGGCGCCTTGCATCGCTTGCATGACTGAGGTTCGATCAAGAATGTTTCCGACAACTTGGGGATAGCGTGGACTGCTATCGCTCTTGGGAATAATATCAATTCCCCTAACGTCGCTTCCGCGCTGTGTGAGTTGTTTGACTATATGTCGGCCAATAAAGCCTGAGTCACCGGTAACAAGTATCATCTTTTGTCGTTATTGGAATTGAAACTAATATTGCCAATCATTCACTATTAGCTCGTCAACGAGGTTCTTATACTTCAGTCCGACTGATTCTTTTGAGTATTCTTGCTCTATAAATTTTCGACCACGTTCACCCTCAGCAGGCAGATCAGTCTTCTCGTGAAACGCTTTGAGCACAGCGTCAGTGTAAGCCTGAGGGTCACCTGGCGATACGACTCGACCAGAGCGCGACTGCGTGATAAGCCAACTGAGTTCGGAGTTAGCGTCAGCCTGAACGATCACCGGTTTAGCACAAGCCAAAATCGTATAAATCTTTGATGGGAACGTATCCGTGGTTGTTGATGCCTTCATCGGTATCGTGCAGATATCGCAGCTCGCGTTAATTTCTGGCATGAGTTCTCGCGACTGATAACCAAGAAGTTTCACATTGTGCAAACCGCGCGATTCCACCTCATTCTTAAGCCATTCGTTACGAACACCATCCCCCACGACAACAAACAGGATGGGCAAATGTGACAAACTCTCCGACGCAAAAAGAAAAGACTCCCAATCCTGGCTTAACCCAACATTGCCACCATAAAGAATAACGAAACTATCAAGCAATGAGTGATTCTCAGCGAACGAATTTCTTCTTGGTAGGGGATGGTACAATTCAGTATCAACAAAGTTCGGGATGACACAGAGCTTTTGTTCCTGGACGCCGCGGCGTTGAATAATCTCACTAAACCACTTTGAGATCGTAACCAGTTTCCTGCTTCGTGCATAAACAAACTGTTCCATCAGGCGAAGCAATTTGATTAGGAGCGGATTTCGAATCAATCCCTGATTAATAGCGAAGTCAGGGTATATCTCCTGAATGTTGTAGACAAACGGAACATTCCTGCGAACTCCCAACAACCAGCCTACAATTCCAATTGTAAGTGGGGGAGACGGGGCAATCACGATGTCGTAGGATCCAACGATGGTAGACCCGACTAGCAACGCCACAGCGTGGTAATAAATATAGTCAATTACCCTTGTAAACACACGTTGACCCTTCATGGGAATCTTCACGTGCCAAACAGGTATGCCATCACAAGTGCTTTGATACAGCAATCCCATCCATCGCCTGTGCATTTGCTGACGGCTCAAGGCACGCTGGTCGAGATTGTAGTGAGGCGTTGTAGTCAACACCGTCACAGAATGGCCAAGTGAATTCAGTTGGCGAGCAAGATCCGTCATCAGGTAGGCGGTCGAAACGGCATCGGGTGAAAACACGAGCGTATGGAGCAGTACTTTAGCCACTAGCGAATCCTAAACGGTTGCTGTTCACGCTTGTACAATATTGTTGCGCGATCTTTTGCAGTCAGCATATTAGCCTGCTACCGAACGCCGTTGTTCCTCGGCCTTAATCATCTCACGAACAATCTCCGGCAACGAACGCGTAATCGACCACAATGGATAGTGGCTCTTCAATTTTCTCAAGTCTGACATGTAGCAAATATGATCTCCGATCCGATTACGTTCCTGGTACGACGAGTTCACCTTGTAGCCACCAATCTGTTGAATGAGGTCTATGCACTCCAGCACTGATGCTGCATTTTCACGTCCACCCCCAAGATTATATACTTCACCAGGCTTGGGATTTCCAGCAAATGCCTCAAATGCCATGATGACATCATGGCTGTGGATTTGATCCCGTACTTGTTTGCCTTTATATCCATAAATACTGTAAGGCTTTCCAGTCACAGCCACGTGCACGAGATAAGACAGAAACCCGTGTAATTCCACTCCAGAATGAGCCGGTCCTGTGAGGCAACCGCCTCGGAAGATGCCGACATTCATTCCAAAATATCTTCCGTATTCCTGTGCCATTACATCACCCGCAGTCTTTGATGCACCAAAGAGGGAATGGAGACAGCGGTCGATCCGGCAATCTTCGCTGATTCCATGATAGTCCTCAACGCGGGAATAGTCATAGCGCATACTCTTTTCTGCCAGAGGGACTTCGTTGGGAGCATCTCCATACACCTTGTTCGTGCTCATGTGGATGAACACTGCTTCAGGGCAATGACGTCGCGTTCCCTCCAACAGGTTGAGCGTTCCAACTGCATTCACATCGAAATCTTCAAAGGGAATCGCTGCAGCCTTATCGTGTGACGGCTGGGCCGCACAATGAACTATAAGATCGAACCGTTGCTGTCTGAACAACTCAAGAATGGGCTCTCTGTTTCTTATGTCGATGTCGCTGTGTATAAAGTTGCGGGTCGAAGCACGCAAACGTTGCAGGTTCCACGTGGTGTCACCTTGCGGACCGAAGAACTCCCGGCGCATGTTATTATCAATGCCATATACCTGATGACCATGACGATCATAGTATTCGACGGCTTCGGAACCTATGAGACCGCTACTGCCTGTAACAAGTATTTTCATGACAGCCATTCTCCAATACAATGTGACTCACGCCAATTCATGTCCAATGCTATGAACGCAGCATGTCAAACCCTGTTGATTTAGCTTCAGAGCTACAGACGCGCCGGTAGACTTGCATGGTTTGGTTTGCTGTTTTTTCCCACGAGAATCTCTTGGCGTTCTGATATCCTTTCTTGCGCATCAATGCCTGCTGTTCGTTATTGTTTGACAGCCAAGATATCTTCTCGGCAATGTCTGCCGGGTTGGTTGGATCAAAATACAATGCAGCATCCCCCGCGACCTCAGACAATGCGGCCGCATTTGAGCAGGTAACCGGAACTCCACACGCCATTGCCTCAACCACAGGAAGTCCAAAGCCTTCATACAAGGAAGGAAAAACCAGCATTTGTGCACCGCCAAGAACAGAAGATACATCCTTGTCATCGATATAGCCCGTAAACACGATACCCTCGGAACCTTCACCATCCAATACTTCAAGCATATCTCTGCTGAGCGGTCTGTGCCCAATAAGAACAAGTTGGCTCTTGAGCCCACTATTGCGGCGAACCTTTGAGATCGCACGAAGCAAATTGGGAATGTTCTTGTTTGGACTTTCGCTGCAGAATGCCACCCAGTATGGCGACACCAGACGCAACCTCCCGAGCAACTCATCATTGGTAACAACCCGGGGAATCTCTCGAGCAGGATGTGGCGCGATGTAAATGGCTGTAACTTTTTCTGCTGGAGTTCGAAGATAGCGCCGTATCTCACCACGAGAAAATTCTGAAATTGCAATAAGATGATCCGCGGTTTTCGCACCAAACCCGACGAAGCAGCGTAACGCTATCCGCCGCAGTAGAGGGATCTGGTTGCCAAATGCCATGTAGTTCATGTCAGGTATCGTAATAACTGATTTGCACGATGTTTGCAGCGGCCCTGTATACCCCAAAGAATGTAGAACATCCAACCGATACTTCTTGACCAATCGTGGAAGAATCATTTGTTCGTAAGCATAGCGCATTCCACGTTGACTTGCACGCACCTCACATACAACCCGATTAAAGTTCTTCCTTCCGGGAAGAGCCCAATCCTTTGCATCTCGGCTCAGAAAAATAAAAAACTCGTCGGGAGAGTTCAATTCTGCGAGACCCTTGAGTAACCCCATTGCATAGGTCTCAGTTCCACCAACGATGCCAGGGCGAAGATAAAGCAGATTCAGTCCTATTCTCATTC
>JBGPGQ010000281.1:0-4469 GCA_041483995.1 Bacteroidota bacterium | reverse complement strand
TGTTGCTCGCCCTGTTCGCGTGAGTGGCAGCTGATGCAGTCGCTTGACACAGAAAAAGCAGAGCCCTCGGAACTGCAGGCTGTGCGCGGAAGGCATACCAACTACACCTCTCCCGATTCTGTACCTATTAACAACTGAAGCGTTGCAGTTCCGAAAGTTTTTCCCGCAACCAATCATCAATACGAACAAGCGGGATCCCGTACAGCGGGACTTGCGCACTTCTTTTCAAAAAGAAGTGCGAGAAAGGATTACTGGAGGTCGTCGTCTGGGAATTCCGCGTAATGCGGGTTCAAAGACCCGACTTTCTCGGGAAAAAAGTAGCAACATAGCTTCAGTTTTCTTGCCCACTTCTTTTCAAAAAGAAAGCGGGCCAAAGAGTGTTGATTTACCCGAGGAAACTCTCTACCTTCTTCCATCCGAAACGACACTGCAAAACAAAACATCACAAGATGAAACAGGGTTCCGATATGAACGCAGAGAAACAACGCCTCAACGACGCCCGCAAAGGTACTGCTCCGTGGAAAAAATGGGGGCCTTACCTCTCGGAACGTCAATGGGGTACTGTGCGCGAGGATTACAGTCCATCCGGAACAGCATGGGATTTTGTCTCACACGACGCAGCGCGCAGCAAGGCATACCGGTGGGGCGAAGAAGGGATCGCAGGAGTCTCGGACGATAACCAGCATCTCTGTTTCTCGCTCGCACTCTGGAACGGCCGCGACCCGATTCTCAAAGAACGCCTCTTTGGTTTGACCAATACTCAGGGCAACCACGGCGAAGACGTGAAAGAACTTTACTACTACCTTGACAGTACGCCGACCCATTCGTACATGAAAATGCTCTACAAGTACCCCCAGGCGGAATTTCCCTATTCCCTGCTTGTCGAGGAGAACGGACGGCGCGATAGAGAACAGCCCGAATTCGAGCTCATCGATACAGGCATTTTCGATGACGACCGGTACTTCGACGTGTTCGTGGAGTATGCAAAAGAAAGCCCCGAAGACATTCTCGTAAAGATCACCATCCACAATCGTGGGCCTGAAGACGCGACCATACATGCGTTCCCACAGGTCTGGTTTCGGAATACATGGTCATGGGAAGACGATCAGCACAAACCGGTAATGTATGCCATCAAAAAAGATGCGATCCAAGTTGAGCACCATTCGCTCGGCAAACGGCAATGGATCTATTTTGATTCTCCGAATGAGTTGCTCTTTTGCGAGAATGAAACAAACAAGCAGCGGCTCTATGGCGTGAATGAGGCAACTGGTTTCTTCAAGGATGGGATCAACGACTATGTTGTTCATGGCGATGCGAAGGCTGTAAATCCGGAGCAACGAGGAACAAAGGCCGCAGCGAGCTACAAGAGTACGATTCCCGCTGGAAAGTTTATCGAGATGCGAATTCGCATCAGCGACCAAAAGACAGAGAAACCATTCGTCGGATTTGAAAAGATATTTGCCAAACGCCTCGAAGAAGCCAATGGGTTCTATGAAGAACTTCAATCGAACATTAGGGGCATCGATGCGAAGAACGTCCAGCGACAGGCATTGGCTGGAATGTTATGGTCGAAACAGTTCTACTACTATGATGTCCCGCAGTGGTTGAATGGCGACCCGGGTCAACCCCCTCCCCCATCAAGCAGAAAACATGGCCGCAACAGTGATTGGCTGCATCTCACGAACGCCGACATCATCTCAATGCCCGACAAATGGGAGTATCCTTGGTATGCTTCATGGGACCTCGCGTTCCACTGCATTCCCCTAGCGATGGTCGATACGGAATTTGCGAAGGACCAACTCGTCCTCCTGACAAGAGAATGGTACATGCATCCGAACGGCCAACTCCCGGCGTACGAATGGAGGTTTGGCGACGTGAACCCGCCTGTTCATGCATGGGCTGCATGGCGTGTGTACAAAATCGATCAGAAGATGAATGGCGACAAAGGCGACATCGACTTTCTCGAACGGGTCTTCCATAAGCTGCTGCTTAACTTCACGTGGTGGGTAAACCGGAAGGATACAGAAGGGCACAACATTTTCCAGGGAGGCTTCCTCGGATTGGATAATATTGGAGTCTTCGACCGCAGCGCGCCTCTCCCAACGGGTGGACAGATTGAACAGGCCGATGGCACAAGCTGGATGGCGATGTATTCATTGAACCTCATGCGCATTTCTCTTGAACTTGCTGCAATCAAATCAATCTATCAGGATATGGCAACGAAGTTTTTCCAGCATTTCATGTTCATCGCGGGCGCAATGGCGAACATAGGCGGCGAAGGAATTGATCTTTGGGACAAGGAGGACGAGTTTTTCTATGATGTGCTGCATCTCCCGGATGGCAGGCGCATCCCGCTCCGTGTGCGTTCGATGGTTGGCTTGATTCCTTTGTTCGCAGTCGAAACACTTGAGCCCGAACTACTTGACAAGGTGCCGGAATTCAAACGGCACATGGAATGGTTCCTGAATTACCGGCCCGACCTTGCAAGCCTTGTTTCACGCTGGATGGAGCCTGGCATGGGCGAGCGACGCTTATTGTCTCTATTGCGTGGTCACCGGATGAAGAAGCTACTGAAACGTATGCTTGATGAGACCGAATTTCTCGCCGAACATGGCATACGGGCACTCTCACGATATCACGAGAATCATCCATACGAGTTTTACGTTTATGGAGACACGTTCACAGTACGCTACACACCAGCCGAATCAGACACCGGTTTGTTCGGCGGTAATTCCAACTGGCGTGGGCCGATCTGGTTTCCCGTCAACTTTCTTCTAATTGAATCGTTGCAGAAATTCCATCACTATTACGGCAATGATTTCAAGATCGAGTATCCCACAGGCTCCGGAAAATACGTTACCATCAACGACGTTGCTGATGAGCTTGCACTACGGCTGACGAACATTTTTCTAGTTGACTCCAACGGAAAACGGCCAGTGTTTGGGCTGAACAAGAAGATGCAAACTGATCCGCATTTTCGGAACTACGTACTCTTCCATGAATATTTTGATGGAAATACGGGAAGGGGAGCTGGCGCTTCGCATCAAACGGGATGGACGGGCGTGGTAGCAAAACTGCTACAGCCTCGAAGTAAAGAATTCTCAGATGAGCCTACAACCGCATCGAGACCCAAAAAGAAACCTGCTGTGAAAGAGTAGCTGAGAGCTTTGCTTATTTGGGAAGTGGTTTGATCACAAAACTTTGTAGAGGACTATCTGCTTACGTTGTAGTGGAGTTTCCAGCTTTGAGGAGTTTGAGTTTTTTGCCAAACAGCTCGTCGGACATACCAAGAAATTGTGCAGCTTTAGACTCATCAAAACCAAAACGTTTGAGAGCCCTTTCAAGAATTCCAACTTCAAGACTATCCAGAGATTTGTCGAGAACGGATTCGTGATGCTCAATAATCCCGTTGATCATCTTGGCTAGTTCAGTTCTTTCTTCCACGAAATCCTGTGGCAACATAAGCTTGCCGTCAGTCGAAGAAGCGATACATCTGTCGATAACAGCTTTAAGTTCCCTGATGTTTTCGAGCCATGCACGCTGGACGAGAGTTCCGAGAGCGTTGATGTCGATAACAAGCCCATTGGCAAAATGCTTAACAAACAATGGAATGTCTTCCGGTCGCTCACGAAGAGGATGAATCTGAATGCGATCGAAGCCTGTTAACTTGCGGCATATACCATCCAGGATTTTCCCATTTTCAAATAATTGTTTTGGGTCCGCCTTAAGCGTGAATATCAACTGTCGATCATTTGCCTGATTGTCGACAAATTTGAGAATCACTTCCTGACTTCTAAAAGCCGCCTCATCAATATTTTCAATGATAATAGTTCGACTATTTACCGATGCAAGTATTTGTTCCAGCTCTTTCTCGTCGCCAACAACAGGATTGATCACAACAGTCGATAGGTCTGCTGCGGCTATGCAGGCTGCAACCGTACTTTTTCCAGTACCAGCCTCGCCTTGAACGAGAACATTCTTGTAGTTCGTGGCAAATCGAGCAATCATTTTCCTAAGTTGCTCTACGTGCTTGCTCTTGCCAATTATTTAGGAGTCAGATGACATAATGCTCGCTTTTCATGCATCAATATAGCTTCCATTTTGTTGGAAACCTGTGATTAGGCGCAACTGGAAATGCCGCAAAACATGCCAAAAAATGCAAGATTCGAAGGTCTGAGGTAACAGAAAGTCTTTAGTTAGTGAAGTTGTTTAGATGACCCCTTGTGGGCTATCGAACTCAAAGGGCCGGTAATGAACGAAATCACCAAAAAAAGAGACTTCTACCATGACTTGGAAAGAGGTGGCAAAATTGGGGAGTCAATTGAGGTGGCTGTAAATTTTCGCCTACATGATTAGGAAATGACAGGGATTATGTCTATATTATTCCCAACAAATAACAGTACACCGCTTGTAGAGTCCTGCTGATGAACCGTACGTATCCTTCCAAGGTCGCAACGCCATCATTCAGT
>JBGPGQ010000280.1:0-4478 GCA_041483995.1 Bacteroidota bacterium | reverse complement strand
ATCCTCTTGTCCAACACTTGAGAGGGAAGCTTTTCCATGTTACGACCATAGCAAACTATCGAGCGATCAAACAGGAAGGTTTTGTTAAGCCTAATGACGGTAGCATGATTGGCATCTACGAGAGGATAGCACCAAGACTAACCGTGTGTGAAAAACTGGATTCAATTTCATTGTTCGATTTTAATCAGCCTGATGAGAGAATATTTCCTCTGATTGTTACGGAAACGCTTCAAGAATACTTTTTGGAATGGGCTAATTTTCTTTGGTGGTACAAACCCACAACTGTCATCCTTGTTTTCAACCGACAAGAAGTCTGTCCTAATCTGGCGACCGATGAGGAATGCAAGAAGCTTCGGGGCCAGTGGATTTACAATGTCGAAGTATGTCACAGGGGGCCAATTGCTATTTCTGCCATTACAGAGTCTATCTTGGTCCTAACGGAGGACGAGCTCAAGAGGACGTTCGAAACATTTCCCGCAACTTCGCTTGAGTAATTTGCGGAGACATATGCATCATGCACAATCGCGGAGCAATCATGTACCGAACTCTACGATACATTGAGATCTCAATTCGCAGAAAAAAAATAACAAACCGCAATGCCCAAAGGCATCGGTCAATCATTCCTACAATAAAGGAGAATCATCATGACAGGACTAGACCTGCTCTTGCTTCCGATATTGCTTTCGGCCGTGATCGTCTTCATCGTGAGTTCACTCATCCACATGGTGTTGCCCTGGCACAAGACTGACTACCCCAAGCTGGCAAACGAAGATAAGGTGATGGACGCACTCCGTCCACTTGCCATCCCACCGGGCGAATACATGACACCTCGTCCCGCAAGCAGAGAGGACATGCGCTCTCCCGAATTTGCTGAGAAGATGAAGAAAGGCCCGGTCATGATACTTACGGTATGGCCGAGCGGCCCGGCGAAAATGGGGACGCCCCTCGTCCTCTGGTTTCTCTACGCTGCTGTTATCGGACTCTTTGCCGCGTATGTTGCGGGTCGTGCACTGCCCGTCGGTGCGGAGTACCTTCACGTCTTCCGGTTTGCCGGAGTTGCCGCATTCCTGGGTTACTCCGTCGCACTCTGGCAAATGTCGATCTGGTACCACCGCCCGTGGAGCACGACGATCAAAGCAACAGTGGATGGATTGATCTACGCCCTTCTTACGGCAGGCGTGTTTGGATGGCTCTGGCCAAGGTAGATCGAACCTTGCATTTCATTTAGCAAGTTAGGATATGTCTGAAAACAAGGTAGCGCTCGTAACAGGAGCCTCTTCCGGATTCGGGAAACTCACGGCTGAGCTTCTCGCCAGCAAAGGATATCGGGTCTTTGGTACAAGCCGCAAGGAACAACCGGATCCGCATCCAGGCATCAAAATGCTTGTGCTGGACGTTCGATCTGACATCTCCGTTCATGAGTGTGTTGACGAGTTGCGTGCCACGGCGAAACGGATTGATCTTCTCGTCAACAATGCTGGCGAAGCACATGTAAGTCTGGTTGAGGAAACAAGCCTGTCCGAGGCTCAAGGAATTTTCGATACGAACTTCTTTGGTGTTGTGCGGGTTACCAATGCGGTTCTGCCAATCATGCGAGAGCAACGCGCCGGTCGCATTATCACTGTTGGTTCTCTGGCTGGACTTGTTGGCGTGCCTGCTCAGGCGTTCTATTCTGCAAGCAAGTTTGCGTTAGAGGGTTTTTCAGAGTCGCTGGCAATGGAGGTGCGTGGGTTCAATATCAAAGTCTCTCTCATAGAACCGGGATTCTTCAAGACAAACATAGGTCAATCCGCAAGATCCGGTTCGCAAAGCATTCCCGACTACAATACGATTCGCGAAACCCTTCAAACGTCCATACAGCGCGCCATTGCCCGAGGTGACAATCCACAAAAGGTGGCGGAGCTTATCGTCAAGGTTGCAGAGACTGCAAAGCCCAAACTGAGATATCGTGCCGGCAGCAGTGCAGTCTGGGTTTCACGCTTGAAAGCAATTCTTCCGGAAGAGTGGTTTGGTCGTGGTATGCGGAAGACATTTGGGTTGTAGCTTGCGTGAGAATCACAGAACTTATCCCCCGACCCCTTCTCTTGAAAAAGAGAGAAGGGGAGGTCGGTGCGCAGATTCGAAGAGTCCCTCTCTTTCTAAGAGTGGGATTGAAGGTGAGTTCGGTTTCATAACACAGCCTCTGAAGGTCGGGCTACTCAAATGAGGTCGACTTTCTCATAAGCACGACGTTCACACGGTAACATCTTTCCACATTGTCCGTACACCCCGCTAGTAATTTCTCACCACCATCAGCAGGTCACCATCGTGATACTTCATATCGAACAGGTCAGTAAGACCTACAAAAGCAAGGTACACGCATTAAACGAGATCAGCCTTGAAGTCAAGCCCGGTATTCTTGGGCTTCTCGGCCCGAACGGGGCAGGCAAATCGTCGCTTATGCGCATTCTCGCTACAATCACCAAAGCCACGTCAGGAAAAGTTAGATGGAACGACACGGACATTGCGGAGAAACCCGATCTCCTTCGTGAAGTGCTTGGCTACCTGCCACAGGATTTCGGCGTCTACCCCAACCTTGACGCTGTCGAGTTTCTCGAATATATGGCCGCGATCAAGGGTCTGGATTCTTCTCACGCACGAAAGCGGATTGATGAATTGCTTGATGTGGTGAACCTGACAGATGCTCGTAAACGTCCGTTGGGAGGATTTTCCGGCGGCATGAGGCAGCGGATCGGCATTGCACAGGCGCTGCTGAATAATCCGCAACTGCTCATTGTCGATGAACCGACTGCAGGACTTGATCCGGAAGAACGCGTCAGGTTCCGTAATCTTCTTTCCGATCTTTCCGGTGAACGCATCGTCATTCTTTCCACGCACATCGTTTCGGATGTTGAAGCGACGGCAACGGATATCGCCATTGTGTCTCAAGGGCAATTGCTCGTCCACGGCTCACCGGAATCACTGCTGCGCGCAGTGGAAGGAAGGGTGTGGGAGTGGATTGTCCCGACTGCTGAACTTCCCGCGCTGAAGCAACGATACAATATCAGCAGTTCAGTTCGCCGCAGTGACGGTGTGAAGGTGCGTACAGTTGCCGACAAGCAACCCTCGCCGGAAGCCCAAGCGGTAACGCCAGGACTCGAAGACGCGTATCTCTGGGTCATCGCATCTGCCCGCAATACCAGCAACAAAGCCGCATGATGAATAGAACGCTCTATCATCTCATGCGCGCCGATTTCCTCGAGCGAGCACGGAGCTACGGCTTCCTGCTCATCCTCGGCCTCGCGGTCCTCCTCGGGTTTTTTGTGAATAACGGAACGATTGGATTAACGTTAGGCAATTACCGCGGAGAGTATAACACCGCGTGGGTGGGGGCAATGATGTCGCTCGTGGCAACGTTCTTTCTTTCCTGGTTCGGCTTTTATCTTGTGAAGAACACAATCCAACGGGACGAACGTACTGGAGTCGGTCAGATCATTGCAACGACGCCGCTGAGCAAACTGCACTATGTTGCGGGTAAAGCGCTAAGCAACTTCGCTGTTCTCGCCATCATGGTGGTCATTCTCATTCTCGCTGCAATCGTGCTGCAACTGTTTTCGGGTCATGCCTCTGCCTTCAACTTGTGGGACCTTGTCTCTCCGTTTCTTCTTACCACGTTTCCGGTTCTTGCAGTTGTGTCTGCACTTGCAGTTCTCTTTGAATCAATCTCATGGCTGAGCGGCGGATTTGGTAATGTTGTGTTTTTTTTCGGCTGGGTCGGTCTTCTGGTTATTGGTAATGAAAATCAGAACGACCTTCTGGACATCTCGGCGATCCATGTCATCAGCGAAAGCATGCAAAATGCGGTGAAGCATGCTCACCCTGACTACACCGGGGGCTTCGTGCTTGGCACTTCGGGACAGGAGATTACGGGAACATTCCGCTGGAGCGGCATCACATGGACGCCATCACTCCTCATGATTCGTCTTGGATGGCTATGTGTTGCTCCATTTGTGGTGCTTGCAGCATCGTTCGTCTTCCACAGGTTTGATTCGACACGTGAGAGGATATTCAAGCGAAAGGCCTCAAAAGTCTCACTGGATGTAGATGAAGTCGTGCCATCATCATCAGTACGTGAACAGCACCATCTTAATCTAATATCACTTCCGCTTCGCTTTCGACTCCATCAATTAGTTGTTGCTGAACTCCGGCTCCTGCTCAAAGGCAAACGATGGTGGTGGTATGCCGTCGCACTTGGGTTGATTGTTGCGTGTCTTGTTGCGCCGCTTGAGGAAGCGCGCCAGTTTGCACTGCCATTTGCGTGGATCTGGCCGTTGCTGATTTGGTCGTCATTGGGAAACCGTGAGCAACGCTTCCGGACTCACGAGCTTGTTTTCTCTGCCCCTCATTCACTCAACCGTCAGTTCCCGGCGGTATACGTTGCAGGCGTACTTGTCGCGATGATTGCGGGGAGCGGTATGTTCTTCCGGCTTCTCTTTATT
>JBGPGQ010000279.1:0-4499 GCA_041483995.1 Bacteroidota bacterium | reverse complement strand
GTCAGCAGCAGTATCGCTTCCGGCTTCACACCAAGCTCAACAAGATACGCAACCCGGTAGGTGATGGTTCGCGTCTTGCCCGTACCAGCTCCGGCAATAATCAAGTGCGGCCCATCGACCGAGGTCACTGCATCGTACTGGGCCGGGTTAAGCTGGTTCTTGTAGTCGATCAGGAAGTTCTTCTTCTGCTCTACTTCTTCCTTGAAAACCGACTTCTTAAGTGTGTATTTTTTCATTCGATTCCGGAAACATCAGACTTCATTCACGCAGCAAGCATCTCATGCATCCTTTTTTTCTGATCCCACAGCGAGACGAAGGCCGAGAATGCTCAGTATCAACACAAGTACGAGACCAAAAGGTCCCAGTACCTTATCGAGCGTATCAACGCCAGACCATTGGAGATAGTGTATCCTGTACAACAGATCAATGCGGTCGGTATCGGGTCCGCGCTGGTATAGACTCAGTCTATTCCAATTCAAGGATACAACAACGTTTGTGCTTGTCGTTATAGAATCATTCGAGATTGTTGCAACCTGTCCGTAGCGCTCGGGGTTGCCAGAGAATGCATCTGTGAGCAGAAGCCGAATCTCATCGTTCGTGGGCAACCCTCTTGGCCGCAAGGTTGTTGGATCCAACTGCATCCATCCTTCCGAAGTATGCACAATCAGGTGGTTGCCGAGAATTGTTTTCAGATACCTGAACTCTAGCCAGGCAGAATCGGCTGCCACCGATATGCGTCCGTCCAACGGATAGGTTTTGACTTGCAGTGACTCGTATGCACCCGCATATCCAGGTTTGAAATAGAACACCAGCGCAGTAACAATCCACGCCATGAACGGGAGGAGTAGCGCAAGTCCGATAACCTTATGGAGCGTTCGTATTTTCATGATATTGGTTGTTACTTTCTTTGGAGGAAAGTAACCAAAGAACTTTCGCAATCGCAACACAGCCTGCGATTGCGGGACCTCCAACTACGATGAGAAAGCAGTAACAACTTCAGCTATTGACCCAAATCGTTTTGTCGGCTCTTTCGCGAGGCATCGCATAACAATCTCATCCATCCACTTCGGCACTCCGGGTTGTAGTGTTGATGGCGGCGGCGGAACAGTGTTGAAGATCGAATGTATCACTGCGATCTCATTCTCTCCCTTGAACGGCAACTGGTTGGTAAGCAGTTCATAGAGGGTGACCCCAAACGAGAATATGTCGACGCGTTGATCCACATTCATGTTCGTCACCTGCTCCGGCGCAACATACCCAAGCGTACCGATGACTGAGCCGAGCGTCGTCATCGTTGTCACCAGTGGCGACTTTGAGAGTCCAAAATCCATGATGCGCACGTTGTGTTGGTCATCCAGCATAACGTTGCCTGTCTTCATGTCACGATGGATAACACCGTCCGCGTGGATCTCTTTCAGGCCGGACGCGATTTGCAGCGCGATGCGTTTGACCTCGTCGAACGGAAGAGGAAAGGTTTTTTGCAAATGCTCACGGAGCGTACCTCCTGTAAGATACTCCATCGCAATGAACCCGCGCTCCCCGGTTTCACCAACCGCATATACTTTCAAAATGTGCGTATGGTTGAACGATGAGAGCAATTGTCCCTCGGCCATAAGGCGCTTTCGGTTTTCCGGGTCCTTCAGGAGATCAGGATGCAACAGCTTGAGAGCTACAACTTGCTTTGTGTTCACGTCCGTTGCCTTGTACACGGTTCCCATTCCACCGCGACCAAGTTCTTCATGTAGGCGATAGTGAGACACATACCGGGCTTTGCGGCTTGCAATCATGATCTTCCAGTTCTGGACAAGCCATCGAACAGCAACTCCCAAACCTGCGAAGACAATAACATACGCGCAATACGCCCACCAGGTGCGCCACCAGGGGGGCGTTACAACAATCGTGATTGATGTACCTTTGTCGTTCCATACTCCGTCATTATTGGAGCCTTTCACTTTGAAGATGTATTTGCCGGGATCAAGATGCGTGTATCGAGCTTCACGCCGATCTCCCGAATACACCCACTCCTTGTCGATTCCTTCCATAATGTAGGCGTACTGGTTTTTCTGCGGATTGGAAAACTCCAACGCGGCGAAAGAAAGCGAGAAAACTGTTTCGGTATAGTCGAGGACGATCTCCTTCACTGTTTCTATTTCACTTCCGAGCAAAAATGGTTGATCAAATTTCTTGAAGCCTGTAAACGCTATCGAAGGGACCACCGGATTGTCTCGTACCGAGTCTGGAAAAAATGAATTGAAGCCGTTCACTCCTCCGAAGAACATCTCGCCGTTTGTCGCTTTGAAGTAGACGTTCGTATTGAACTCGAATGACTGCAGGCCATCATCTGGCGTGTAGTTTCTGAATGTAGGGTGATCGGGATCGGTCGTGCCCAAGCGCGAAAGCCCGCGGTTCGTGCTGATCCATAGGTTTTGATGACCGTCCATCAAAATGCCGTAGATGAATTCATTGGGCAGACCATCTGCAACGTGATAGCTTTTCCATTTGCCGGACGATGGGTCAAACCTGTTCACACCATTTTCTGTACCAATCCAGAGCACACCTTTAGGATCAACACAGATTGTCTTGACTGAGTTGTGACAAAGCGAGTTTGGATCTGAGAGATCATGTGTGAATTCATGTTCGATTCTACCCTGTGGGTCAAGCGCAACAAGTCCGCGACCCGCTGTTCCAATCCACAGTCCACCATTTCCCCGCGGCGCAATAGATTGAATTGCTGCTTCAAGATGACTCGAATCTTGTAGCTGTAGTGAAAGCACACGCGTGGATGTCTTGCCGTCGTATCGAACCAGTTGAGTCGATGACCCAACCCACAATACACCGCTTGAATCTTCATACAGGCTGGTAATGACATTGCCGCGAGGCGGGTTGGCTGGTATGCTGGAGAGTGTCTGACGATGAAATCCATATGAAACTGGATCGTATTCATAGAGACCGGTCAATGTCCCCGCCCATATTCTTCCCGCGTGATCCTCGAGGAGTGCAAAGATAGAGCTCCCGGCAACTGTCGACCGACCTTTATTCAGAAACCGATCAACAGACCCTGTTCGTCGATCAAGCGAGACGATTCCCTGATCGTATGTCCCCAGCCAAACAATACCGCGGCGATCGACAATGATTGACTTGAAGAAATTATCGCCCGTGGCCTTCGCCCCCGATGGTGGAAGCAGCACGTGAGTAAATTTTCTTCCGTGAGGATTGGCCTTCATAATGCCTCCTCCGTCGTATCCCACCCACATCAATCCGGATTTGTCGCGGTAGATGCTGGAAACACCCTCATACCTGGCGTCGTTGCGGCCGTTCGGTGTCGGTACGAAACGCGTGAATGTGGATGTCTCCTTGTTGAAAATGTTGACTCCGCTATATCCGGTTCCTATCCATAACCGCCCCTCCTCATCTTCACCGATGGAGCGAAGTCGGTCGTCGATGAGACTTGTGGGGTTTCGGGGATCGTGAAGATAGAGACGCCACTGACCCTGTTGCCGGTTCCATGAGATCAACCCGCTGCCCACGGTCCCGATCCAGTATGTGCCGGCTTTATCCTTGTGCATAAACATGAGTGGTGATCGCGCTATATTGACCGGGATCTGAACGTCGATGAATCTCCTCGAATGAATGTCGAACCTGACCAGTTGACTTCTGCTGCAAGACCATACATTGTCCTCATCTGCACAGAGAACTTTGCTGTATGCATACTCCGACGAAGCGCTTGTATCAAAGGGATACAAGTCCTGGACTGAACCGCTGATCGGATCAAGAGTTGAGACTCCCGTAATGGAACCGATCCAGATGAGTCCCGTGCTGTCCTGAAGGAGTGAGGTGATGCGGGTATTGAGTCGGGTACTTTTGTATCGTCCCTCATTCGCCAATCGTGAGAATCTCCCGGTGTGCCTGTCATACCGATGCAATCCCAATGCTGTCCCAATCCAGAGAATGCCTGTACGATCCTCAAACACAGTCCACGCGGTGTTGTTCGAAAGAGATCCTGAATCCTGGGGGTTGTGGCGATACACTTGGAATGAATAGCCGTCGTATTTGTTCAACCCATCAGCGGTGCCGAACCACATGAAGCCGTAACTATCCTCAATGATGGACCATACGGAGCTTTGTGAAAGGCCTTGTTCGACGGAGATTGCGTCGAAACGCATATCCTTGATTTGACCAAAGATAAGTGTGTGACAAAAAAGGAACGCGTAGAAATACAACACATATCGGAGACTGCATATTGCAGTATGTTTCCACTGTGGTTGGCGCATAGAGGTATGCTACAAATTTTTGCAGAGAAAACCAACGAGGGCGGCTCATCGTTTAGGTCTTATGGGAGTTTCAACCGTAAAACAAACAAGCCCTCATTCGAGGGCTTCATACATTACTGGCGGTCTAAGGATGAGTCTGAAGAATCAGTCTCTCAACTCAAGCTTACGAATTTCATCGCGCAACGAGGCGGCCTTTTCGTAATTTTCTTTCTCGATAGCTTCCTTGAG
>JBGPGQ010000278.1:0-4501 GCA_041483995.1 Bacteroidota bacterium | reverse complement strand
TGCGAAGCCTCCTATTCCAGCAACTCCACCAATACCGTAGCTTGTTGACCAAACTCTAACAAAGTTATTTGCTTGAGAATCATATTCTGTAACAAAGACTCTGGTCGAATCCAGGTCAGAACCCTTGTACAGAAAGTCTGTGAAGTTATCATTATCAAGAGAACCCACGTATATACCCGTGTACCCCGGGCTTCCACCTTCGTACTGATTGTGATTAAATCGAAGGACTGTCGGCACTGAGTCGGGAGACAATTGCTCATAGTCAGATACAAAACCTCCTTGAGTGAATATCACTTCCTTCAGTGAATCCCCATCAGCGTCAACAATCAAACGTGAGGCTGCAAACTGCAATGGTGCATAGTTATGCCGCAATGTAACGGTGCCATTGGTATCTATCTCGTAACACCGGTCTTCAAAGTTTGTGAAAGCATCGTCGTATATCCCATAGCACTCAGGCTTGCCATTATGATCCAAATCTGCAACGATCAATGGGTTTTGGAAAGCATTCGAGAGCGGCACAACGGTGAAATGAGTATACCAACCAGTGTAAAGCGTTGTGTCTACTTGCGAAGGGTCTATTTCAAGAATGGGAATACCGCGTGACTTAGCCCATGCGCGAATGGTCGCTTCACTCGGTTCACGTAAGCTTCTAAGCCACGTGTTACCGGACCACTTCTCCTTCATCTCAATGGTTGTCGGGTCACCGTACCGGTAGGTTATTCCACGGTTGGCAAGAGCATCAAGCTCGCGTTGGAGATTGCCGTCGCGAAGAGGAGCGGGCATATTGCCGCCCATCAGCAATGTGAAACTCAGAGCAAGTGTTACCAAAACTTTGTCTCTCATGATATCCCTTTTGAGCTAAAGAAGAGAACTCTTTCACACATTACCAACGGCGAGCGGGCGGTGCAGCTTGGCTTTTTCCCAAACTAACTGCACCGTTGCTGTTGAATCGCCGTTGTGCTGAGCGATGGAGTGTCACCTCCATCGCTCAGTCTGTTTTACAGTATTTTGGAATTGTCAACCGCCGTGTTTAACCTCCCTTCTTTTAGCGGATGAGAAGAAGTTTCCTGGTGATCGAGACCGTTGAAGTTTCTAAGCGGCAGAAGTATATACCAGCTGCTATTTTTGCTGCATCCCATGTAACTCTGTGTTTGCCTATGGTTTCCTCACCATCTTTGAGTATTGCCACACGCTGACCAAGGAGATTGTAGAGTTTCAGTGTTATTCGTTCTCTCTTGGTGATGATGTATTCTATCGTTGTCTGGGGATTAAACGGGTTCGGATAATTGGGTAACAATTGAATGTCAGGTGGTAATGAGCCATATTCCTTAACGCTGACAAGTTTCGAAGCAACGTACACATCGGCATAAGTCCATCCCCCACCTTGAGAGTTCACACCGAACTTGCTGATGATGAAATCCTTGCGTCCATCATGGTTGAAATCATAGAACGCCACACCGTCCGCCGTATTCTCTCTTCTCAGATACCAAAGATAGTATTGATTGTCCATGGCTGACTTGAAGATGTAGAGATCAACACCGACCATCATAGCCAATTCCAGTTTTCCATCACCATCAATGTCAACTGTTGTGTAGATCGGTTCTGCAAACACTCCACCTGAGAGGAGATGGAATAGAAACTTGGCCGAGTACGCATTGTTGCTATCGGCCTCATACATTAACACCCAGTTTCCATCCGACATGGTTGCACCTATGAAGAACTCAATCTTTCCATCGTTGTCAACATCACCGGAGCCATGGTAGTAGAAATTCACAAACGGCGTGCTATCTTGCCAGGTCAAAGCGTACTGATTGTCTCCGGTGTTCTCTGCCACGAAGACCCTCCCGGCACTACCACGCGTTGCCACGAATTCCATATTCCCATCGCCATCGAAATCACCAACCGAAAACCCTGCGGCTCCTCCCTGCGGACCAAACTGTATTGACCAGACTCTCACGAAGTTTTGAAGCGCTGGATCGAATTCAGCTACAAAAGTCTTCGTGATGGCGATGTTTGTGTCATTGGGATCGGGTTCCGTTCCCTGATAGAGAAAGTCTGTTAGACTATCGCCGTCTAGATTGCCCAAATATATTTCCGGTGTACCCCGGATCTGAATTATGGTAATATCTATCTTGCGCATAAATGCGATAGATCGGCAGGCTATCGCGCGAGTGCTGTTCGTATCCCGAGATTACTCCAACCATGCTCCAAGCCACCTCCTCCAACGAATCTCTGTCCGCATCGATAAACTGTCGTGAAATTCCTGGTCTGGGAACGTACTGATAACGCAAGAACACACCACCAGAGCTGTCCACTTCATACAATCTTGTTTGATATTCGGTAATAAGGGTGTCAAGATAACGGCCATATGCATCGGCTTGTCCATTTTCGTTTATGTCACCAACCAATAGAGGGGTTCCAATGCCATTTCCTAACGGCACAATAGTCCAGTAGTTGTACCAACCGGTGTATTTGCTTGTGTCAATCGTGTTCGGGTCAATCTCCAGTATCGGTATGCCTCGTTGTGCAGCCCATGCGCAAATGGTCGCCTCGCTCGGCTCTCGTAAGCTCTTGAGGTGTTTCTCACCACTCAGGGGATCTGTTAACTCAATGATATCGTTATCGAGCATGCGGTACGTGTAGCCACGTTTGGTGAGAGCATCGAGCTCGCGCTGCAAAGATGGGTTTTGGATTGAAGAAGGCATGGAACCGCTAAGAAGGATGGAACAGAGGAGTACGATGCACGGCAGGAACTTCTTCATGAAGGCTCTTGGGGTCAACTACTGCGAAGATACGCCAGTTGAGCGCTAATAGCAAGCTAAACACAAATTAAATGTCTTCGTGCCAAACTATAGACTACAGATCACAACCTCGCCTCAAGCACCAACACAACATTGCGTAGCGGTGCAATGTTGCCAATCAGCTCAACGTAGTTGTATTGAAACAGGTTGTTAATATTCAGAGAAACAGTGAGTGGAAAGTTCATTGCAGTAAAGTCAGCACCGAGCCTGAGATCAGTTACATAAATCGGTACGCGCTGGTCGCCGTCTTTAATAATGCCGAGCTGAACAAACTCCTCATCGATACGTTCAACTCTACTGAGGTAACGGAAATCCACACCGGCATTGAAGGCGCCAAATCGTACAACTCCGCCCGCACTGAAAAGATGGCGCGGTCTGTATTTGAGCTCATCATTTTTCGTCTGATCTTTCGGAGAGAGATATGTGTAGGAAAGATCGAGCAGAAGCGAACTGTTAAAAAGTCCGAGCTTGAGCGAGCTTTCAAATCCACGGATGCGTGCTTTTGTAATATTGCTGAATTGCCCGCGCCCCAACGCATCAAAACCGGTTTCAATCAGGTTTGAAAAATCCGTCTCAAACAAAGCGGCATCCAGAACGGCAGCGCTACCCATGATCTGGCTTCCGCCAATCTCGTATGAATAACTTCGCTCCGTTTTCAGATTCGGGTTGGGCACTATTGGAAACCCTCCAACATTTGTCGTTACAAACGCCTCCGCGACGGAAGGCGTGCGAAACCCCCTCCCGAACGAAGCCCGAAGGGCCGTCCCGGCAACGGGAGTATATACAATTCCTGCCTTGGGGTTTATCTGGCTGTCGGATTCAAGTGAATCAAGGTCCTGGAAGTCATATCGCGCTCCAATAGTAACGCGCAGATTTTCCAAAAGCTTTCTTTCGTACTGAGTGTACACCGCCGTACCCCATCCGCTGCGAACCCCAAACAGACTCGCATGCACACGATCGAGATTGCCTTCAACACCGAATGTCAGCACCGTGCTTGCGTCCGGCGTCCACGTCCCCTGGAACTCTGCGCGAGCGACGTGGGAGGTCGATACATCACCCAACGAATCAAGAATAGAGCTCCAGCGATTCCTGAACCAGATTCCCTTAAAGGTGAGGAGTAGTTCATCTGAGACGATGTGGTTGTACAACCCGCTCAGGCTAAACCTGGTCGATTGGACCCCATCCCCCTGTTGGTTGTCAGGAGGCACAAGAGCATTGCTCAGATCCTTCCAGTAGAGAAAACTTGCACGACGCTGGTCGAGAATGTTGAACGTCATCGTCAACGCATCGTACGCCGATAGATCATATTTCATCTTCAGGAACCCATTGTAGCGTCGCCGGAAATCATTTTGTCTGTAGCCATCATCAGCGCTGCGTGCGCCATAGACCAGGAAACCAAGCTTATCAATTGTCTGAGCATGACTGATGGAAAGTCCGCTAAGGTAGCGTGTTCCGCCGCCCCAATTCCATTGCGTATACGAAGGAGCACTGTAGAACCCTCCGAACGTGCGTATCCGCGTTTCCGGAGCCTCGGCAATCGGGCGGGTAATAACATTGACAACTCCACCCAATGCGCTTGAACCATAGAGCGCCGAGCTTGCACCCTTTACAACCTCAATTCTTTCCACCTGTCCAATTGGGATTGTCTCAAAATTTATCTCACCTGTATCTCCGGTAATGAACGGTATGCCGTCAACGAG
>JBGPGQ010000277.1:0-4512 GCA_041483995.1 Bacteroidota bacterium | reverse complement strand
GGTCAAAATGACGATAGCTTTGCGATGCAATCAAAAGATTGATAAATGTCGGCGTTGTAGGGAGCAACTCTGCTCGTGATCTCTCAATGATGCGACAAACACTTTCCTGACCGCGGTCGGGTAGACAGATACCGACACCGCCGTACGCAAACGCAGAAAGCATGGTGTTGAATCCGCCAAAGTGATCCATCATCAGGAAAAGTATCGTGCGCCACGATTGTCTTTTTTCCACAAATTTCCGCATCACTCGTTCGCAGTCCTGCAAAATTCCCTTTGGCTTTCCTGTGGAGCCGGAGGTAAACACTATCAATCCGGGGACATCTCGTTTCAGGAACGATTCGATGAGATCGTTGCTGGAAGTCCTCACATGTGTTTCAATTGTCCAATGATCATCGGCATCAAAGCGAAATAGCTGTCCCACGCCCGCGATGTTCATCAACGGCGTCATTTCATTTTCGATTGCACGCGTGAAAGGAACGAGAATCGCTTTTGCCTTCATCATAGCAAAAAATAGAGCACATACTTGGGGAGAGTAATCGCCTAGAATCCCACAGATTGTACCGGCGCGTATTTGCAATCCCTGAAGTTGCGCGCTCCAAGCGTCGATCATCGCGTAGAACTCTGTGTAGCTGTACTCTCGCTCATTCCAGTACAATGCGGTTGCATGCGCATTGCTTCTCATGCGATCCAAAACCAGAGTGATGGCTTCCATATGCATATTCGGAAGAGGGTTACTTTTTATTGTTGCCTGTCTTCACGCCGTGCTCTTGAAGCACCATTTTGATGAGGGGGTAGCTGAGGATTTCTACTGTTTGTTCGTCTGTAAACTCGACATTGAACTCTTCTTCAAGCGCCAGGATCAGGTTCATGTGCCGGAGGGAATCCCAATTTGGTATCGTATCCGGTGACGCAGTATTGCTGATCGCCTTCACATCCACGCCAAATACCGAGGCCATTACCTTTTTGATTTTTTCTTCCACTCTTCACCTCACCTCAATGTATTGAATATTACTGGACTTGTAGTTGGCCACATTGATTCGGTACAACGTTTCACTGTCAGTTCTGTTCACAACATCAAAACCCAGCCTATCATAGAAATCAGCAACTTGATTGTTCTTCGGTGTCCTGACAAAGCTTGCTGCCGCTTCGTCGATCCCGGCATTCAAAAGAATTCTCATCATAAAATCAGCGAACGCCAATTCGATGTTTCTCCCGATGATCCGGCAGCTCATGAGCAAGGAATCAATGACTGCTTTCTTTTTCCCTACGTCCAAATCAACAATGCACACTCCCGTCGTCCCATAGTCGCCAAACGTATCGCTGACCGCAAAGGTAAAAACTCTGTGCTTTCCATCGGTGATGAAATGCTCGATATCAGCCTCCGTATACCGTTGTGTTGTGAGATTGAACTGATTAGTTTTCTGTGTTAGCTGTGCTATTCGTGGCGTCTGTGAACGGTCATTGGTCGAAATTTGGAGGGTCATCCCCAGCGACGCAAGATACTCTTCAACGGTTCCGAATTTGCCTTTGTCGGCCTCACGTTGTTGCTGCTGTTTGTACATTCTTCCACGTTCGGCGTCTTCTTTGGATTCCGTCAAAGTGAAAAATCGTCTGCTTTGATCACGCACCATCTGTGGATATTCATGCAGTTTCGCGGGAACCTGAAGCACGTTCACTTCTGGCACCTGCTGCTTGATGAGGTTTACTTCGAAATCAGAATCGTCGACAAAGACTAGGCTCTCCATACCAATATTGAGCTCTCCGGCGATAGCCTTGAGATTGGATGCTTTGTCCTCCCAGTTCACTTTTTTGATCGTAATATCTCTATCCCGTAGTTTCATCCCGGGGTGTTTCTGCAACACTTCATCAACATCTTGCGGGTTGTTTCTGCTGCACAGCCCGAGCACGGTTCCTGTCTTGCTCAATGCCAGCGCTATGGATTGAACTTCTTCAAAAACAACTCCACCGTTTGTTGTGCCGGACATTTCAATGCCGTTTATTCCATCCTCCCCAACAATTCCCCTCCATAGCGTGTTGTCGCAATCGAAAATCAGAGCTTTCTTTCCCTTCCCCCGTACCGACATGACAATTGGCTTTATGTATCCCACATATTCTTTGTAAAATGAAATCGTGTATAATGCTTTGGACGAATAGTAGTAACGAAAATCCACGCTTTGCGCAATTGAGATTCTTGCAAGCACTTTCTCAATGTCAATCAGCACGACGTTGTGTGGTATCGCCCGTTCAAGAGCTTCATTCAACTCTTTCACTATTTTGTCAAACGTGTTGTGCTTGAGGTTGTGATTGTTGAACACCAACGTCGAAAATCTGTTCAACACCACAAGAGACGATCCTTTCAGTTGCAAACAGAGAAAATCAATCTCCTTTTTTACTTTCACCAACAGGGTGGAAACCTCTTCTTCACTCATTGTGTCGGCTTTATACTGCAGGCCATCGATAAGGTTTGCGGCTTCCCAGAAGACAATTATGAGATCAGAACCGTTGAATCGTTTCGCATCTTGAAGAATGTTATCATAGCCCCCCGACGTCACACGCGCGCTGATGTTCTCCTTGCGCAACGTATATTCGAGTATCTCATTCAGTTGAGAAGTAATGATATTCGACAGAACAGCAATGTCGTAAAACGGCTCCTGCATGGTCTTTCCCAATTCAGTATTCCGACTCAAAATATCACTGTACTTCAAATCCCTCATAGCATAACCTGTCCACCGTTCACGCGAATGGTTTCACCGGTAATATAGTCGGCTTTGTCCGAGGCAAGAAAGCTTGCCACCGCAGCAATATCCTCCGGATTTGCAAGCCGACGCATCGGGGCTCTGGCGGCAGCAACCAACCTTGCTTTTTCAGGAACATCTCCGATCAGGCCCGTCTCTGTCATTCCAGGAGAAATCATATTCACGGTGATTCCTTTTGGCGCAAATTCCACAGCCAGGGCCTTGGTAAAGCCATTGAGTGCTGACTTCGCCGTTATGTAGGCAGCAAGTTCCGGTGGCGGGGTGCTTTCTGTGTACTGGGTTGTAATATGTATGATCTTACCATAGTGCTGAAGTTCAAAAACTGGCAAGAGAGCTTTCGCTATTAAGAACGCCCCTTTGATAGTAATATCCCAATGTACAAGCATGTCTTTCCAGTCGAGTGACGCGAACTTGATATTGGGAATTTTTGCAGACGCGCAATTGACGAGTACCGAAATAGTATCGAACCCCCGAACAACGCTCTCCACAAGAGATGTGATTTGTTGTTCATTCGTTATATCGGCCTTGAAAATCTTCGACTTGCGTCCCATTGCTGTGATTGACTCCTGTATTTTCCTCGCGGCCTTTTCGTTTGCCGAGTAATGCACGGCAACATCAAATCCATCCTTTGCCAATTGAAGTGCAATTGCCTTCCCCATGCCACCCGTTGCTCCTATTACCAGAGCAACTTTTTCCCGTTTCGGCTGAGCCTCGGGCTTTGATGCGGCCTCCTGCTCAATGACCTTTACTTTTGCTGTACCCGTGGTAACAATTTGCTTGTGCTGGTTAACAATGTCTGTCTTCAACTCAAGAATATTGTCTCGTTCGGTTTTCTTTGTAACTTCCGCACGAATGGTAATCTCATCGCCGATTCGCACAGGCATGAGGAATTCCAAATTCTGGGCGAACCACAATGCTCCATCGCCTGGCAACTTGGTGCCGATCACCGTTGAAATAAATGAGGCGCCCAGCATGCCGTGCACAACGCGGTTCTTGAAACTTGTTTTGCCGGCATAGTCGCTATCGACATGAATTTTGTTGTCGTCGCCCGTAAGCTCAACGAATTTCTCCACATCGCGTTCCGTGATTACGTGGGTCAGCTCTGCTGTGTCCCCAATCCGTATAGAGGTGAACCTGTTCATATCATTGCTTTCGGAGAATTGAGCAATAGTTTATGGTGATCTTCCTCGCGACGATCTCTTCCATGGGAAGATTCTCGACGGGGAGAACTCGTTCCTCCTCAATTGTAAAGCCACACCTTCTCAACATCTCGCGTATTTCCTCAACATGTTTAAAATGATATACGTGATCAATAGCCGGACAGTCAACACATGTTGAAACAAAAGCCCTTCCATCATCATTGAGGAGGTCGTGCAACTTGCCGAGCAGGGTTTCGGGAACGTTCACGTGCTCCAACACCTCGCCCATTGTTATGAAATCATACTTTTCATCCAAGGCTAGCTTCAACATATCAATATTATAGTATTTGATGTTGGAGAACCCTGGCCTGAAGTAATTCATGATGGATTGGGTGATCTCCATGGAAGTTGAACTTATGTCTACGACTGTACTTTTTGCATCCGGATTCATTGAGCCAATTGCCTTATTCAGAAAGAGACCGTGCCCGGGGCCTATTTCCAAATAGGACCGAATGCGCGACCCGCGTTTCTTCAGTGTATCCACAAGACATTTGAACATCTCGTAATGCGTTGACCACAAAAATTGCGAGATTGCCAAGCCAATCATGTACGATTTC
>JBGPGQ010000276.1:0-4531 GCA_041483995.1 Bacteroidota bacterium | reverse complement strand
GGACAAGTCGGGGCGTTTTGTAGTCCAGAGCTCTACAACGTTACTTCATTAGCAGCAGTTTCCTTGTTTGGACAAATTCTCCCGCTTCGATTCTGTAGAGGTACACACCGCTGGCCAAACCGGTGCCATCAAATCTCACCTGATGATAACCAGATTCTCTTTCTGCATCATCAAGCACAGCAACACGTTGACCGAGTAGATTCACAAGTGTAATATTCACGTGTGATCGGCGCGGCAGACCATATGTAATAATGGTAGATGGATTGAATGGATTGGGGTAATTCTGGCTTAGCGAAAACACCGTTGGAATGTCTTGCTGCCCGGTGACATCATCAAGCGAGAGGAGGAAGCTCCATACAGGAGAGAACGCGCTTGTGCCTCCACCATTCTTCGCCCTCACTCGCCAATAGTACAAACCGTTCGCTATGCTGGAGATCGAACGGGAAGTATCTGACATTGTCGAATCATCAACGACGATAGTACTGAACAGAGAATCCTGAGCTAATTGAACTCTGTATGTCACTGCTGAGGGAACAGTATTCCATTGAAGCGTGAGTGCCCCAAAGAGCACGGATCCATTTAGAGGAGAAACCAGTGTTGGAGTGGACAATGTTGAACCTACGGTAGTGCTTCCCTGCTTGATCACAATGTCGTTATTGGGATCGAACACTAAGGTCGTCGGCTGGCGGCTAAACTGGAATGCAAATACCTGGTTGTTAACGCTGTTCATCACTCTGAAGGTTGTATCAACCCCCGTTGTGAATGAAATCTTCAACGTAAGAGGCATGGGAAAGAACCCGGCGTTCGATTGCGTTTGTCTTGCTTTGAAGGCAACCTGCCATTGCCCACCGCCGAGCGATGTAACGTTGTATGTGTTTCCATATACGGGGTGGTTTGGCTGATAGACCCAGGCGAAGAACCAGCTCATATCCTGTCCGGTAACTTCGTTTACTTTGTTAATGAAGTCCGCCGTTACCACAGTGTGGAATTTGAAGTTCACTGAATCTGTTGCATAAGCTTTGATCGTTGCAAAGAACAAGGAGTCACCAAGCGTATAGCGCAACATGTGGAGCACGCACGACCCTTTTGAATAAGTAATCGGAGTATTAAATAAAGTATCAAGTGACGGTGTGTGGATGATCCATGATGGATTGTATATCGGCCAATGGGGATTGCCGGAGAGATATGAATTTGCATCTCCCAAGATGGAGTTCTTGTAACTCGAAGGTCCTCCCGTGTGTTCATACCACAACGCCTCGCAATAGGTCGCAAAACCTTCGTTCATCCAAACGTCTGCCCAAGTACCCGGACTTATCATATCACCGAACCATTGATGACCAAATTCGTGCGAGATCAGGTTCTCACTCCAGCAATTTGTGCAAAGACTCGTCAGCGTCTGATTCTCCATACCTCCCCATGGAAACTGGCCGTTCAATGTCGCGAATCCATTCTTCTCAAACGGATGCTCGCCGAAGAGCGTTGAGTACTGAGTAGTCATGGGGATGATTTTCTGTTCCATGGTGGTCGGATTCTCTCCAACATTGTAGTAGAAGCGCATCGGTATGCTGTCGTTCGGGTTGGAAAGCTTGTGCCAGTACACAACATCAAGACCGTAGTTCACCTTCGCTGACATCGTCACGAGGTATGTTGCGATGGGGTCACGGCTCACCCAATGAAACCATGTCGTATCGCCGACGGTCGTCGAATCAGCCAGCCTTCCGTTCGAGCCAAGCTTCACTGTAGATGGCGTTTTCGCTGTCAGATCCAGCGTTGCCTTATCAGATGGCCTATCCCAACATGGATACCACGACCGCGCGCCTTCGGGCTCACAATCGGTAAACACCATCCCGGTACTCACGTAGAACACAGCGTCCGCCACATTCTGATGTCGATAATAAATCCTGACCGCCACGGTATCGCCGGCAACGTATGTTTGATCAAGGGTGATTGTGAGAATATTCGAGCTATGGGTGAACGATGCCCCGGCAAGTTTTACAGAATCGATCACCAATGAAGTATTGACAGCATTCAGTCGGATGCTGTTGAGTGTGGAATCCACAAGGAAAGTAATTGTATTGCTGGCTGTGAATGTCCTTGGGTATGGCGTAATAAAACAATTGCGGATATCCAAATTCAGCCTGTAGTCAAGCACATCAAACGAATGGTTTGGAGTATTGGGAGAGTCACTCAGCGGTGGCGGAGTCGAAGCCTTCATTCTCTTAAGCGAACAGAGAAATGACCCCTTAGTGTTGTTGTCTTGTCCCAGGGTGTAGCTTGAGCTAAACAGTAAACATACTATGAAAAGAGATATAACATGTCTCATGGAAAACGTCCTTTCTTCTTGAATACGAGTCTCTGGAGAAATCACATTCATTGTAACAGCAAGAACTTTTTTGTCTGCATAAATTCACCTGCGGTCATTCTATAGAAGTACGTACCACTTGCCAGCTTGATCTCCGAAGCGGAAAACACAGCGGTATATTCGCCCGGCTCTACTTCGCGATCAACAAGCGTCGAGACTTCCCGTCCAATCAAGTCGAACACCTTCAGTGTAACATGTGTGCCGGAAGAGACATTGTATCGGATCATAGTGGAAGGGTTAAACGGATTCGGATAGTTTTGATACAATGCGAACGAGGATGCATGGCCCTCTTCACTTGGCACTCCCACTGTTAGAGTATCGTTCACAATGGCAGTCCATACACTCAGCGCGCTCCCATCAAGACGCATCCAAATCGGATACACTCTGCCGTTGTATGCTGCGATATTCGTATAGTCACCGAAGAAGATACTCGATGTTGGTGTAAACGATGACTGGTTGACTTTGAAATTGCTGAACGTTTCACCACCATCGGTCGAGCGAGCGACATAGATGTCGGTGGAGCTTGTAGTGTAGTTACGTCGATCATAAAAAACGACATATACGAATCCGGTTACCTGATCGATCGTCATCCAGCAAAAAAACTGTTGCGCTGTTGTGAAATCGTTATTCACCTTACGGGCGGGCGACCACGTACTACCACCGTCCGTCGACTTGGAAAGGAACACATCGGTATTGCTGAGCCCGTTGCGCTGGTCAGACCAATTTACATAAATGGTCCCTCGAGAAGGAGAGTTGCTCACATCGCACGCCGTGATCGGAAGTCCGTTAGCACGACTGATACCGGGTATCATGAAGTCCCACCCACCCGGTTGACTGGATACAAAGGTGTTGTGACCAAACGTCACTCCGCCGTCGGTTGACTTGCTAAACAGTATCCCCAGCGGTCCCGACCATGCCGTGTACACTTCGCCATTCGGGCCCACTGCGGGCACAGCTCCTTCGACAGTGTTATCCTCATCTATGCAGTCGCCGGCCCGTTCACTCACCCGCAATGGAGTACTCCACGTAATGCCAGCATCCGACGATCGGGAGAACAAGATGCGACTGCTATCAGATGGACTTGTGCTGCCATAGTAATCGAATTGTGTCCAAAGAAGATAGAGATTGTTTCTGTATATGGAATTGGTCATGTCTGCAGCAAGCCATGCCTTATCCTGGTTTGCCCTTGGCGGGTTGAATCCAATTCCTGCACCGCTGTTCCAGCTCACTCCATTATTGGTTGATTTCTGAACGACAATCCGGTCAATCCAATATCCTGGCGCGGGAGGGTTCGAGAGATGTACAAAATACAGATTGCCGCCCGCATCGTACGTGACACATGGATCGCCCCAGACGCCGTATGTTGAAGAGAGGGTCCCTTGAGTCCAATTCAGTCCACCATTGGTCGAATAATAGTAGTAGTTGATGTTCGCGCCCGCTGCGAGGTTCAATGGATTGGCAGGATTGACAGCAATGCTAACTTCCTCAGGATCACTCGAGGCGGGCAGACTGATCCTAACATTTTGGTACTGTGCTGGTGAGGTCTGATAACCGATCAAAGCAAAGAGCACTAGAAATCCGGTTGTAGTGCATAGAAAATTTGAATTCGCTTGAGATTTCATCCTTGTGACAAGTTTAGTCCGGAATGAAAAAACCTCTTCATCTGTATTTGGTCAGATTCAAGAGGTATGATATGGAACTCTCCGTTTGCTCTTTGATGAGAGCGCCTGACAACATGGCCGTCGCATAATGTAGTTTAGCTTTCCTGATTGACAAAGTCAACGAAGAATCAGCCAAATGTAACTGCGGGGGATTTAGCGCCCATTCTAGTTGAGTTTTGTTTTCAAAAAGCCGTCGCTGCATTCCTGTACCTGATTACTCCCCACCCCGCATATTGCATTGCCATTTCTACGCGACGGTATTTCGATTCCTATGGAACAGATGTGCCCGTTCCTTCATCAAGAACTTGTTCAGAACATCCTCCAGGTCGGGCTTCGTGGTTTCCTCGAGGAAATATTGGACACGCACAGCGTCCTTCTTGATATGAATGATCCGTTGCAGATCAACGGGTGTGCCGATAACAACCGTGTCGCAAGGAACCCGGTTGATTGTATTCTCAAGATCCCTCAATTGCTCTTCACCGTATCCCATCGCAGGAAGAAGCATTCC
>JBGPGQ010000275.1:0-4578 GCA_041483995.1 Bacteroidota bacterium | reverse complement strand
TCGTTGAAGGGTTGAATGGGTTGGGATAATTCTGTAACAATACATAAGACTCTGGGCGAGACGGTCCTTCATCACCAACAGACACAACGGCGACCTCGGCCGCGCTTCCATAAAGTTTCGAATGACCTGACACGCTATTCTCCCACACCAACCAGACACGCCTTGTGAACCCTCCGACACCACATGAGATATCAGGATGATGATTTGTTGCTTCACCCAATATCCCAAATGAAGTCTGCAATTGATAATCGCCTCTACTAACCATGATGCTGTCACTCAACCCGGAAGTCTTTTCCCAACAACCGTATGCATAAGGAAAGAAAATGCTAGGGATATTTTGATCGGTGATCTCCGAGACCGTAGCAAAGCAGCCGTTTCGTTCATCAACACCTGGATTTGAAGTGATGTTCCAATTCCGGTAAATCCATGATATTGAAAATGGGAAGGACTGAATGTATGCTCCAGAACCGTAGACTTCCCAATCTCCCGTACCTTTTGATTCCCAAGACACATGAAAGAGGGATGGGAACTCAAGCTTTATGAATTTTGGGTTCCTGTTGTCCCCACTCCAAGCAATAGTGTCAGGTGTTGACCAACTTGAATCGAGACCAACTGTGTACAGCACAGCCCTCGAAGTGTCTGGCAACTTCACTTTCTCCCAAACAATCACAGGCCGGAAACGTGAGTTACCGTAGGAAGCAGGATAACGAATCTGGGGGAAGAAATTCGAGGAGTCCATGACGGGAGTAACTGTAACCGGTGGCGTCCATGATCCATCTCTGAACTCTGCGAACATGATTCTTCCCTTGCGTTCCCAGACGGCCCCAAAAACACTGTCCCCCTGCGCCAGGTTCGGTGTTCTATTGTGATCGTGGTCAATCGTTATTGGCGCCGGAGGCGACCATACACCACCGAGATTGTAGCTGTAATAGATATCAGAGTTGCTTTCTCCCTTTTGCCAGACGAGCATTGTTCGTTCGGCACTGCTGTAAGGACAATATCGCGCTAATGAAGCCAGATCATTTATAGTCGAGTCATTGGTGATGTCGTACACAGTATCAACCCAAGCAAGCCCATGCTGCTGGGTCTGCATAACACAGATCTTCGATCCGTTTGAACCCAACCTGGTGAAGGCCAGCCACTCTTCCTGAGGGTCGGAAGAAAAGAAGGATGAGCTTCCAAAGGATGGATGAACGTCGTCATATGTCCCTGAAGTGATTTGAACGGGTGGACTCCAGAAAGACTGTGACTTTACAGTCACAACTATCAGGAAATTCAGAAGCAAAACCCTGCGCGTAGTCATATTGCACCCCGCTATTTAATGAACACCATTTTGCGGCTTGATAAATACTTCCCTGCTTGAATTTTGTAAAGATACACTCCGCTTGGCAATCCACTTGCGTCAAATACAACTTGATGAACTCCTGCATCTACCCTTTCATTGACCAGTGTTCGCACTTCCTGTCCGAGAATGTTGTAGACTTTCAGAATCACAAATGAGGACTGAGGAAGACTGAATGATAGAGTCGTTGTTGGATTGAAGGGATTGGGGTAGTTCTGCTGAAGCGACGTTTCTTTCGGAACCGCTGGTTCCGGGGCAACTGATGTGGTGACCGGAGTCCTGAAGGAGATGCCAACACTCCGGACGGTACCATTACTGTTCCGCGTTAAGGCCCTGCAATAATACGTAGTCTCCGGCTGTATACCGGTGATGGTGCCTGTGAACTCGACTGGCGTGAGTCCACTTCCAAGGCTTGCAGGAGTTGTGCTGTCTCCATATAGTTGGCTCAACCCCCATTCGAACCATCCGTTAGTAACCAATCCACCTGGATTGAAAAGCCCCATAAGGCGCGCGAGGTGCGCACTCAGACTATCCACTCTCATGGCAAGAATGGTCCTCGGCCGCTCTGCCGTTATCATCAGTTCTGTTAGTGGAAGAGTGACAGTCAAACTGTTCTGATTCTTCATATCAACATTCACGAGAGTTCCATTGAAGGTATCGAACATTCTAACATCGCCGGAATAGTTCCCTGCAAGCGGCGTCCATGTCAATACTATCGGGTAGCCACCCGCGGTGGGTTGAAAGCGGACCTTGTATGAATCGATTTGGGTTGTATCTATGTATCGACGAAGGTCTAACTGGAGTCCTTGATCCATGCAGTTACCGTTAAATCCTCGTGGGTCAATCATGCGAAGGTCAATCGCAGTCTGCGGCGGAACGGGGGGCAGCCAGTATTCACCCAAACTTCTGTCAATGCAATAAGTTGCCTGTGAGTGCACACCAAATCGCACAGGCATAGCGATGCGTATACCACCATGGTCGATCAAATCCATTTCAACAACAAAACCACCAGTTGCGGAGTCAGGAATTGTTACAAAAGAAATATCTTGGCCTATATAGGTAGTAGTGCCGTTAGTTCCCCTTGCCCTGCAGTGATATCTTGTATATGGCACAAGAGGGGGAGTACGAAGTCTAACCTCAGCGCTTACAACTGTGTCCTGAACATGGCCAGCGAACAACAACCCAAGTTCATATTCCGTTGTGAAGCCTAGAGCAAAACTTACATCAATAGATGTTCCATTCGGATAGCAGATAGCGCGTAGAACAGCGGAGTTGGCACTCACGGAATCAGGAGGACGGGTCTCGACGGAAAAGAACTGGCCAAAGACTTTCAATGGTGATAGAAAAAAAACAAGCACCAAGCAGGTTACCACTGCTGCAATTCTCATGCGAGTCTCCAGGATTTAGGTGTGAGAACATCAGGAGCTTTCACGTTACCTCCAAAAAAAAGGAGGCGTGGCATGGGTTGTTGGCCTCATGGCTCTGGAGTGCAAACAATGCAGCGCTCGAAGTGTCAGAGGCAATGGACATGCCCCTGCGAAAGAACTGACGAAAGTTACCCAGGATATCTCAAATTGTCAACATGGATTCTGATCGATGGAAATGGCAACAAAAAAGCCCCAGAACATCCTGAGGCTTTCTTGAGGAAAACAACTCAAATGTCAATCCTTCGGTAGTTGTACCGCAACATACGTCGTTGTTCCGTTTCCTCTTTTTACTCTCAGAAGAACCGAATCGCCGGCCTTCCGGGCATCAATAATCTTTTTGAGATCAGCGGGCGATTTCACTTCCTTTTTGTCCGCCTCAACGATGATATCGTTCTCCCTGATCAGCCTGTTGAACGCTTCGCTGTAGGGTTTCACTTCGGCAACGACAACTCCTTTGTCCACCTCAGCGCTTTTCTTCTCGTCAGAAGTCAAAGCACGAACGCTTAACCCAAGGTCATCGAACTTCACAACAGGTGCGGCCTCCGGGACTTCCTCTTCCTTTTCCTTCTTGTCCGATGCCTTCACCGTAGTCGCTTCGTCGCTACGGGCCTTGAGAGTTACCTTCTTCTCAACCGTATTGCCGTTTCGGAATACCTTCAACGTTACCACGTCGCCGGGGTGATGCGTTGCAACATAGCTCTGAAGCTCGTTCGCCGCGTCCAATTCCTTCCCATCAATCGAGAGGATAACATCGCCTTCCTTCAATCCTGCAGACTCACCTGCTCCATCTTTCACAAGACTCTGAATCAGGACCCCTTTTGCTTTCGCCAATCCGATTGCATCAGCCATGGTCTGGTCAACGCCCTGGATCTGCACGCCAATATACCCGCGACGAACCTTTCCATCCTTGATGAGATCAGCCGCGACAGCCTTCAACAGGTTGACAGGAACGGCAAACCCATATCCTTGGTATCGTGCATTTGTTGTTGCAATGGCCGTATTGATTCCAATAACTTCGCCATTGAGATTGACAAGAGCCCCTCCGCTATTTCCGGGATTGATTGCAGCATCGGTTTGAATGAAATTTTCAATACCATAGCTGTCGCCAATAATGTTGATATTGCGACCGATGAAACTCACTATTCCCGCAGTGACTGTGGAGTTGAGACCGAGGGGGTTTCCAATTGCAAGAACCCACTCACCCACCTGCACATTGTCTGAGTTGCCGAGTGCTGCAACCGTCAGTTCCTTCCCATCGATTTTGACGACCGCAAGATCGGTCGATGGATCGGTCCCAATAAGTTTTGCCTTGTGGCGGGTTTTGTCACTCAACACCACTTCAATACCGTTCTTCTCGGCGTCTTCCACTACGTGGTTGTTGGTGACAATGTATCCATCCGGGGTTATTACAACGCCAGAGCCAGCTCCTTGCGAAGGCTCAGGCTGGGGCATCTTAAAATCGGGACCAAAGAAATGAAAAAAGTCCCGTGGAGCATTCTGCTCCTGTGGCTTCGCTGAAGTTGTTACGGTAATGGCAACAACGGAAGGGGTAACCGCTTTTGCAATGGCAACAAAGGAGTCGCTTGTTTTCTTCAAGTCCATCCCTGCGTTGATCACAGGCGGAGCAGCGCCAAGCTTTACATCACCGCCTCCTTTTGCAAATCCCATATCCACGCCGCCGTGAAAATTGGACACGAGCAGCACACCAAAGATGATCCCAACGCCAATTAGTAACACGGACGCAAGAACCGATTTCTTCCTCATACTCTACTGCACCTCCCTAAATGAATAATGATAGTTGTTAATTGT
>JBGPGQ010000274.1:0-4579 GCA_041483995.1 Bacteroidota bacterium | reverse complement strand
ATGACCTGCAACCTGCATCACAGCTTCGCCTGCTGTAATAAACCCATAGTTCACGTCAAAGACCAAGCGCTCTCCGACGGTGAATGCTTCATTCTTGATTGTACGAAACTGGAATGTCTTGAGGGAATCGGCATGGTGTGCGACTGAATCCTCATAGTGCCGAATGGAGTCTGAAGTAGCAAGAGCAATTGCTTTCTGCAAGGAATCAGTACGAACCGACGCCAGGGAATCGGCATGGCGCTTTGCTGCAGCCTGGGCAGCGGATACACTTTTCGGCTTCTTCTGTTTCTTTTGCATCGGTTTTGTCTGCCCGGCAACAATCGCAACGATGATCGTTGCTAACATCATCGCGACGCCGACTCTTAGAATCCTTTCAAAGCCGCCTCTACCCATGTATCAATGTTCCTTTATCGCGTACGCGTTGCTCCTGAAGAAGGTCGCATGCTGCATTGAATACCTGTTCCACCGTAATACTCGCCATACAAGTACACGGTACGCCCTGCTTTCCTAAACAGTCCTTACAGTCAATTGGTTTATCAGGCGTAAGAACTCTTTTCTTTCCTGTATACGGACCCCAGCGTTTTGGGCTCATCGCGGTGATTTGCGGAAAAAGACCCACAACTGGAACCCCAAGCGCGGCAGCGAGATGCATCGGGCCTGTCGAATTGGAAACAAAGAGATTGGACGAACGGATCAGGGCCGCAAGTTCCTTGATGTTCAGTTGTCCCACCAGAGGAATCGCCAAACCCTTGGTGGCAATGAGAACCTCAGCAACTTTTCTTTCCTCACCGCGCCCGCCGGTGACAAGCACTCGGGTACCTTCACGGGCAAGTAGCTTCGCCGCAAGCATGCCAAAGTTCTCACCACCCCATTCTCGCGCCGACCCTCCGCTTCCGGGGTGGATGATGATGATTTCATTTTTCGAAGTGATCCCTAATGACTGAAGGAGTTGCTCCACCTTTTTGTCAGCGTCGTCAGGAATGTGTATATGGAACTCAGGCTGGCCATTAGCGGTGCACCCCAACGCATTCAAAAGGCTAAAATTGTACTCAAGCTCATGGCGCTTTGCGTCCTTGCGGTGCTCGTAGACCTTGCTGTTGAAGAGAAACGAATAGTAACGAAAGCCCGTTCCGATGCGTAGCGGTATACCTGTGCGAAACATCAACCACGCAAGTCTGAGCGTTGGGTAGACAACAATAACTGCATCAAAATGTTGTTCTCGGATCGCCCGACGCATCGCGCTAAATGGTATGAGCCCCTCTCCGCTATCATACCAGAGCAGTTCGTTCACATAGGGGTTTCCTTCCATGATTTCGCCGGTGTATCTTCTCAAAAGCATTGAAATATGGGCATCAGGAAAACACTTGCGAAGGGTGGGAAGCAGAGGGAGTGTGAGAATAACATCGCCAAGGCGGTCGGTGCGGACTATCAGAATTCTCTCTATGCGATCAGGTCTTGATGCTTCAGGTAGAGACAACAGAAGTTCGCTCCACATTGTTCAATAACACGCAGCAATATAGGCTATGTGCACATAAATTGCAACCGCAGTTCCCTCTCTTATTTTCTTTTTGGAAAGAAAGTAAGCAAAGTCCCGCTGTACGGGATCCCGCTCAGTTGTATTGATGATTGGTTGCGGGAAAAACTTTCGGAATCGCAACGCACACCATTGTTGATACGACCTCCTCTTCAATGCGATTGCGGCGGAAATGAGACTACTGAGAACGCAATCGCAAAGCAATTATTGGTCTATCCTACCGCACACAGCTTGCGATTCCGTTACCTGCTATTCTGGAAAGTTCAGTGTAAAGTAACTCTGACCCCGAAACCGCTGGCAGGTAGCACGACGAAGTCCAAAAAACCATTGTCAATGGTGATGCTCAAGCATCTGCTGATCATTCATCTTGTGGGACGTATGTACGAATGGAATCGCTATTCCCGCGCCGCGCAATATCATCACGACACCCATGAGGATGATTGTTACTGCTGCAAGTTTGTTGGCATAGTAGCGAAGTCTAATTCCGACATAAGAAGACACAAGTCCTGTGAGAAGAAGCGACGGGACGATACCTGCACCAAACACCAACATCGTCAGCGCGCCGTTGACTGTGCTGCCGGATGCAGCCGCTCGAATGAACATTGAGTAGAGCAGCCCGCATGGGAGGAGTGGCGTGAGCAAACCAACATAAAACTTGCTTTCAAGGGATTGGAAGGAGATCAGATTCGAAATAGAATTCAGGTGGAGTTTGCGAAGCCACGACTCCTCACGACCCGACCATACATCCAAGCGCGGAATGAAGTCCAGCATAAGCAATCCGCCCACCACCATCACACTGCCGGCAACAAGCGAAAACCAAACTCCAATCATCTGCACTGCGCTGATCAAGCTGCCAAGAAGTCCAACCAAAGCACCGATGATTGTGTACGAAAGAACTCTTCCGAAGTTATAGATAAGATGGGTAGGGACACTTGCGAGAGAGTTAGCAGAGGCTTTTGCGCTTCCGGTGGAGTATGCGACTACCACAGCCCCACACATGCCCACACAATGCATGCTGCCAAGTACCCCGGTGAGGAACGAAAGCCAGAGATCCATTCACTTCTTTACAATTTCTGGAAGCCTGGCGGAATCAAGTTCTTTCTTCTTCTGCAAGAGAGCCAGATGGCGCTCCATGAATTCTGTAGTTGGCTCGCCCTTGGCAGCCGCTGCTTTCATGTGGCGCTGGTTGTCCGTGATGAGTCCATCAATTTGCTGCCTGCGGAGAATAGTCACGCAGCTTTCCGCAATCTCCCACGGATCTGCTTCCTCAGGCAGGGAATCGATGGCGGCCCAGCCGCTACTGAGTTCGTACTTGCGAAACGCAAGGTCTGCAATGAAATGCTTGAGGTCAACGTCTTCAAGATCATTCACAAGGGAGTTTGCATCGAGTGCTATTCCTTCTCTCGCACGCTGACGTATAAACTGCACCATTTGTCGTGCGCGCGGATGCTTGAAGAGCTCCGGCTCGACGCGGCTCAATATGAACTGTACCATTTCGTTCCCGTTCTCCAGCATCAGCTTCAGCAGATCGCGCTCCGGGGCAGAGAGCTCATTGCTCATCGGCTGCTTTTGCGCGTCCGTATTATCTTGGGGAAGTTCTTGAGAGATTTCACGGCGTCTCACCTGTTGCTCGTGTGAGCGTTCCTTCCCGATTAGCTTCTCGAGTTCTCTGAAAAGCACGTTCTCGTAAATGCCATAACGTTCGGCAACAGACTTGATATAGAAATTCCGCTGAATCTCATCCTTCATTTTTGCAATCGTCTCAACAATGGAACGGACGGCGCGTGTTTGCCCTTCGGGAGTTTCGAGCAGCCCCTGCGACTGGAACATCTTTGCCTTGAAATCAAGAAACGAAACAGCGCTTCCCAGCAATTTCTGAAACTCCACGGCACCATGTTTCTTCACAAACGAATCCGGGTCTTCTCCAGCAGGCAATGCGGCAATCTTCACATCAAGACCGTTCTCAATCACCAGGTCAACACCGCGGATGGTTGCCTTCGAACCAGCAGAGTCCGCATCATAGACAAGAGTGATGTTCTTTGCATAACGACCGATGAGCTGTATCTGCTCTTCGGTTAGCGCTGTACCGCTTGAGGCGACAACATTCTCAATCCCGGCCTGGAAGACCGAAATCAGATCAGCGTATCCTTCAACAAGGATTGCAAACTCCTTTTCACGTATGGATTCCTTCGAGTGGAAGATTCCGTAGAGACTGCGACTTTTATTGTAGATGGGAGTTTCAGGCGAGTTGATGTACTTGCCAAGCGGATCGTCTTCGCGCATCTTGCGGGCGCCAAACCCGATTGTCCTGCCCGACGCAGAAAAGATCGGGAACATTGCCCTGCCGCGGAACCGGTCGTAATACCCCGATCCATCTTCACGCTTGACAACGAGTCCCGCTTTATCTAGCTGCTCAACGCTAATCTTCTCCTGCTCCGCCTTCTTGATGAGTGCATCCCACGAATGCATCGAGTACCCAAGCCCAAACTTGCGGATGGTATCGTCCGTGAAGCCCCGGTGATGAAAGTATTCGAGCGCCAGTTTTCCTTCCACTGTATTCGTGAGATTGTCAAAATAGTATCGGCCCGTCATCTGGCAGAGGGTGTAGAGCGCTTCGTTTTCCGTCGCTTGAGTGCGGTCTTCGGAGCCTTCCGAAGGGAGCGAAATACCGGCCTTGTCGGCAAGGGTACGCACCGCCTCAATGAAGGATACCTTCTCCAGCTCCATCACGAATGTAAACACGTTCCCTCCAACTCCACAGCCGAAGCAATGGTACATCTGCTTCTCGGCGCTTACGTTGAACGATGGAGATTTTTCCTTATGGAACGGGCAGAGACCGAGGTAGTTCTTCCCTCGTTTCTTAAGGGTAAGATAGGAAGAGATGATATCAACGATGTCCGACGAAGAGCGGACTTCTTCTATTTTTGATTCGGGAATGCGCATGGAGGGTATATCCTGACTGGAATCAATCTACACAATGGGGATATGAGAGGCAACAGGAAGTAGTGTCCTGTTGATAAGGGCGTGAACGCCCTAATGAGAATT
>JBGPGQ010000273.1:0-4600 GCA_041483995.1 Bacteroidota bacterium | reverse complement strand
GCGGTCTTCAAATTCTGGTTTGTAGTATTCAGAAGCTTCGTATTCCTGAGCCCAGCCGTTTTCCATGCTTAGTGAGTCGAGAAGTGCCAACACTTTCTCGTATTCGCCCTGCCTGATTTTTCGATCAAGCAATGGAGTGTTCAGCGCTTTGTGTGTTGGAAAATATTGAGACATGACGCTCAGCGTTGTATCTGTGCCAAGTTCATTCTGCACCCATCGGAAGGCATCTTTGCTGCCCGCAATGTCATTCGGCAGTACAAGATGGCGGATGATGAGTCCACGTTTCACAAGTCCATCATCACCAATAAACAAAGTGCTGCCAACCTGCCGGTGCATCTCTTTGATTGCTTCACGGGCACAACGTGGGTAGTCTTTTATCTTCGAATACTGATACCCCATATCCTCTTCACTGTATTTCAGATCGGGAAGATAGATATCAATGATACCATCCAGAAGCCGAAGCACCTCAACGGAATCATAGGCGTTCGTGTTGTAAATAAGAGGCAGGTGAAGTCCCTGACGAGCAGCGATCTCGACCGACTTGATAATCTGAGGAACAAAATGCGTAGGTGAAACAAAACCGATTTCATGGCACCCCTTTGCCTGCAGCTCAAGCATCATCTCAGCAAGCCGCTCAAAGCTGACTTCGTTTCTCTTTTCTTCCTTGTAATTCTGGCTAATGAGATAGTTCTGGCAATACACACACCGCAAGTTGCAGTTGCCAAAGAATATGTTGCCGACGCCATTCGTTCCGACTAGAGAAGGCTCTTCTCCAAAGTGCGGCGTATAGGAAGAAACAATCGGTAAATAACCGGAATAGCAGCGGGCAATCTCATCCTTCAAACGATTGTTCCTGCAATCATGAGGACAGATGGAACACGAACTCAACATTGCCTCCAGCGCTTGAACACGCCTGTGCAGTTCACCTGATTGATGCAACGCGAGATATGAAGGAACGAAGGACGTCAATGGAATTTCAGATTGTAGAGTTCAGCGTGAGACTTACAGAGAAAATATACTAAACTTTTGCGTATGAGTCCAACGGAGATCAGTCAGTTGCACCTTGTTGCGCGGCGGCCCTTGAATTCGTATAATGAAACACCATGAGCAAACATTTCTTCATTACTGGCGGTACAGGATTGGTAGGAATGAACCTGATTCCGCGAATCTTCACGGCCTTCCCCGGTTCAACAATTGCGCTCTTAGTGCGGGCAGCGACCGAAGAGGACGCAGAGGTGCGCGTAAGCGCGATTACACGCCAGATTGAGCAGGAGTACGGAATCCCGTTCGCTTCCGAACGATTGCATGGAATGTTGGGGGATGTATCCCTTGACCATTGCGGCCTCAACGAAATGCAAATCGCAAGACTGGTAAACGAGACCACCCACATTATCCATGGCGCGGCAACGATACGCTTTGACCACCCGATTGATGAAGCCCGCGCGATCAACTGTGGCGGGACACGACGGATGCTTTCAATCGCTCACATGTGCGTCGAACGCGGCAAGCTCGAACGCTTCGTGTATATCGGCAGCTCTTCCGTCTCGGGCCAACGGGCTGGAAATATTTACGAGAGTGAATTGGAAATGGGGCAGACGTTCTTCAACACATACGAACAATCCAAGTGCGAATCAGAACGCATCGTGAGAGACAACTTTGACCGCATCCCGGCTACGGTGTTCCGACCAAGCATCATCATCGGAGATTCCCGAAACGGGAAGACAAGTTCGTTCAACGTTATCTACATTCCATTGCGGTTGATGCAAAAAGGAATGCTTACATATGTCCCGGGCACGCCTGACACAAAAATGGATCTTGTTCCTATTGACTGGGTGGACGACGCCATGATTTACATTGTGGGGAAACAGGAATCTGCAGGAAAAGTGTATCACATTACCGCAGGACCAAATCGCGCAGCAACACTGCAAGAAGTCGTGCGACGCGCAGCGACATACTTCGACAAACACACGCCGTTGAAACATGCGAGGGAAATGGAGTTCATTTCTCGTGAAGAATTTGAGAGGCGCCGCGCCAAAATGCGTGGCCGTGAAGAGGCCTTGATGGGTCAGCTTGATACGCTTCTCCCCTATGTCAGCATCAACCGTTTGTTTGATTCTGCAAATGCCGACGCACTGTTGGAAGGAAGTGGAATAACATTCCCATTGTTTTCGGATTATGCAGACAGCATTTTTGAATATTGCGTGAAGACCAACTGGGGAAAGAACGACGCATGAAAACTTTAGGACTTATCGGCGGTACAAGCTGGGTATCAACCGTTGATTATTACAAACTAATCAATCAGGGAATCAACGAACAATTGGGTGGCCACAACTATGCCCGTTGCATGATCTATTCCTTCAATTTTGCCGACATAAAGAAGAACAACGACGTGCACGATTGGGAAGCAAACTTCACGCTCGCCGCAGTCGCCTGTGATCATCTTAAACGCTCAGGGGCAAATGGAATTATCCTTTGTTCCAACCTGATGCACATGTTCGCCGACAGACTGGAACAACGGACCAACCTGCCGGTCATTCATATTGCAACTGCGACCATCGGCCAGATCAAAAAGAACAGACTGAAAAAAGTCGGGCTCCTCGGCACGAAGCCCACGATGGAGTTTGACTTTTTCACATCCAAACTCAGCAAAGAAAATATCATCCCGATCATTCCGAATGAAGAAGACCGAGGTTTTATCCATGCAAGCATTTTCGAGGAACTCAGCAAGGGAATTCTGAAGCCAGAGACAAAAACGCGATATATCACCATCATCAATACGTTGGTTTCACAGGGAGCGGAAGGAATTATCCTCGGTTGTACAGAAATACCATTGCTGATACAGCAGCAAGATTGCCCGGTTCCAGTTTTCGATACCACGGTTATTCATGCCAGGGCTGCCGTTGAATTTGCTTTGAAAGATGAACGCGATTCATCTTAGAAGATTTCGGCCTTGTGCACAATTCCCATCTTCTGGCCGAGAAATCTTTCCCCAACCTCTGAAAACTTCGCGGGGACATCACTCACATAAAACTGCAAGTTTGGCTTCAGTGTACTCGGATTTCGGAGCTTCTGCGCATCCAGAATCCGCTCAACCTCTCCGGCTGTTGCCTCTCCCGAATCGATGAGCGTGACGCTGCTATCGACAACGGAGGAAATGGCCTTCCGTAGAATGGGATAGTGTGTGCAGCCAAGAACCAACGTGTCGATCTTTTCAAGCTTGAGCGGGAAGAGATATTCTTTTGCAACCATCTCAGTCACCGCGTGTTGCACCCAGCCTTCTTCTGCAAGCGGAACAAAAAGTGGGCAAGCCTGAGCAAATACCTGCACTTCAGTATCAATCTGGCGTATTGCATTGGTGTACGCATTGCTGTTGACAGTCGCCATCGTACCGATAACGCCAACGCGTCGCTTCTTCGTTGCCCGCACTGCAGCAATTGCCCCGGGAAGTATCACTCCGACCACCGGCACCTTCGCATGCTTTTGTACAACATCGAGCGCAACAGCCGAAACAGTGTTGCAGGCAATGACAATCATCTTTACGTCTTTGGAGATGAGGAAGTCAACATCCTGTGCAGCATATTCCCGCACGACGAGCGGCGACTTCGGTCCGTATGGTACACGTGCGGTATCGCCGAAATACACAATATTTTCATGAGGAAGGTGCTGTATCAGAGACCGCACAACGGTAAGTCCGCCGATGCCACTATCAAAAACGCCGATGGGTTTGGAGTTCATTTGGGTTTAGGTCACGCAAGTTGTTCTTCTGAAAACATGCTTACGGTATCAAGAAGTTCCTTGCGGATCAGTTCTCGGCGGGAAGGGTCAGTGATTTTGTTACCAGTCCTGTCCAACACGTAAAATGCATCAACGATGCCATCCATCCTTGTTCCGATCTTCGCAAAGTAAATGTCCAGTCCAAGCTTGGAAATCTTTTCCGTGACCCTGTACAGGAATCCCAACGAATCCGCCGCATACACATCTATAATGGTATATTTCGGGGTATCTTCAAATTCCACGTCCGTTCTGATGTTCTGGTTCCGCGGGAGTTTGGGACGTCGCTTCCATTTGCGGCGATGAGCCTGGAATAAATGCTCGACATCTACTTCCTCTTTCAACACCTGGTTAAGATCGGAGGTGATTTTTGCGCAGATTCTCTGCTCGATTTGCAGCTTGGTGGATGCATCGCTCACCCGGAACCTGTCGATGATCATGCCATCGTCTCGTGTGAAAATATTCGCGTCGAAGATGTTGGCATCATTCGCGGAAAGCACCGCGCAGAACTTTGAAAGGGCAAACGGTGCGTCCTTGGCAATCACCGTAATCTCCGTGTGACCCTCTTGATGCGTGAAGATAGTCGAGACAGTCTCTTCAGTTGCGCTCTTTTCTATATGTTGTCCTATCTCATCTTCTGAAAAGAGGGCTATGTACGAATCGCTCTGCATACCATGCAAATGACGATGCACGCGCTCACGGGGAATAGCTACACTCAATTTGTCAACAACATTCAGTACCGCTTCCTCGTGCCGCGACTGGTGAAATTCATCAACCTGGGAACCGCGCAGGTTGCGTGCAAGTACTTCGAACGCGCGCTGATAGAGCT
>JBGPGQ010000272.1:0-4603 GCA_041483995.1 Bacteroidota bacterium | reverse complement strand
CCATTCGTTCTCAGGAAATCTTTGCACGTGTCGGGCTTTCCCAGAACATTTACCGGATGCTGGAGCAGGATAGGATTTCGCCGTTGAAGATTTCGGTCGCCGCATGGAAAAAATTCGGCCAGCTTTTTAACCTTTCTTCAGATGCCCTGGTTGAAATGGTTCGCCGTACGCACCAGCTTGTGTTTTTCAGGCCTGCATTCAGGACCACGCTTGCCCGCTACGATGCCCGCAAAAACAAGGCCATGAAAGCGGCGACACTCGAGAAAGCTGCCCAAGAGCTTTATACAAGGGCAACGCTTACGCTTCCACCCGAAGAAGAAAAGAAACTTAACGCTCTGCTGGATTCAATCTCGGGCTGATCTTGGTGCTTACTTCCACGGACAACCGCCGCGCGATATGTGGTGCGATTGCGCAGGATATGCTCTCACAGTTTGCCCGGAATGGTGGAGAGATTACTCTTCCTGTTCCCATCGAATCATTTGCCGAGTGGCTCGGCTATCAAGTTGTGAGGCTCTACACTGTCGCTGATGAATTCTCCGGACTCGTCAGTACGCGGCAGAAGCTTATCGGCATCAACGGGAATCATCACCATCATAGACAGCGATTCTCAGTCGGCCATGAGATCGCACATATCCTCCTGAAGCATCCCCCCGAAAGCCGCTGCACATCAAAACAGATCGCAGCCTATAATGCGGAAGCCGATCTGTGTTCATCGGAATTGCTCATCCCGCAATCAATGCTCAAAAATTGGCTCATCCGCACTCACCACGTGAGCGTACTTGCAAAGGTTTTTGATGTAAGCCAGGAGGCAATGATGGTGAAGCTGAAACAAACCGGTGACTAGTTAGATTGTCTCACTCAGGCATGTAAGAGATCATTCCTTAGATAATTCGTTCAAATTTGGTTGTTTCAAATAACTGTTACCTCAAATCGTTTCTTATATCAGAAGGGCAATCAAACAAATTTCGCCTCTTCAGATCAAACAACTAATCAATGTGTGGAGGATGTCATGACAGCAAATAACAACGCAATCTACTCGACAATGGTACGGTCCGGAAAGACTACGTACTTTGTGGATGTGAAAGAGGCGAAGAACGGCAACAAGTATCTCTCGATCTCGGAAACCAAGATCGAAGGCGAAGAGAAAAAGCGGATCACTGTGCGGGTGTTTGGTGAGACGATTGACCAGTTCCGCCAGGCCATCGACGAAGCGGCAGGCGCAGTTGTCCAGCAGTAAACCGTCAACTACAACAAATGCTCCCGTAATGGTGAATGAGTAATCTCGTTCACCATTATTTTATTTGTTCATTCCTCATTGCGACCGCGAGGGTTGATTGAAAGAGGAACTTCTCGTATATTGTCATGGTTATTAGACGTAACAATTCCAAGGAGATGATTCTATGATGGATGAACAAGTATCAAGACCGCAACTCGTTACCACAGAACAGGTGGAAGAACTTCAGCATGCCTTTGTGGTCAAGGTGTATGGTTGGATGATGGCAGGTTTGATGGTTACCGGGGTTGTCGCTCTTTTCACTATCCTGGTTCCGGCCCTGTTTCAGTTGGTCTTTTCGAGTCGGTGGACTTTCCTCGCTCTTGTGGGTGGGCAGCTTGGACTTGTCATATGGCTCTCAGCAAGGATTGAGAAAATGTCGGCATCGACTGCGACGATGGTATTTCTTGGTTATTCGGCGCTTACGGGTTTGACATTGTCTGCCATTTTCATGCTATACACGGCGGCATCGCTTGCAACAACGTTCTTCGTAACGGCCGGAACATTTGGTGCAATGAGTGCGTACGGTTACGTGACCAAACGAGACCTGACAAGCATGGGCAGCTTCCTGATGATGGGTCTGATTGGGATGGTGATCGCCTCTGTGGTCAACATGTTTCTTAATAATTCGACGATCTACTGGATTACAACGTATATCGGCATATTCATCTTCGTCGGACTGACGGCGTACGATACCCAGAAAATCAAAGAAATGAGTGGTGCTGCGCTACAGGGCGCCGAGATTGAGCAGAAGGGTGCAATCATGGGTGCGCTCCGGCTCTATCTTGATTTTATCAATCTGTTTCTGCTTCTTCTGCGTGTCATGGGGAACAGGAAGTAAGCTCAGCCAGTCTAAGGCGGTTACCTTATTTGTTGAGCCGATCAATCCTGGTCGGCTCATTTTTTTGTTCATGGTTTTTTTCTCACATTGTGGTATATTCGTTTGGGAAGTATTCCTTCGACTCATATCTGAGGTATCATGGAAAGCAGGTTCGACAGACTAAACTTGTTCTTTGATAAGATCAAGAACATTAGTCTCTGGCAACGGATTTTTGGTTGGCAAGGTATGAGGTCGCTAAGTTATGATGCCTATAGAGAATTTCGATCTCTGCTTGATGTACTTAACAGCGTCTCCGTTGAATTGGACACGTCCAAGCACTCTTTGGATGTCTTGAAAAATGACTATGAGCATCTTAATGCCGACCAGGCAACCTTAAAAAATGAGTTGAAGAGTGGAAAAGAAGAATATGATAAACATAATGCTGAAATCCAGAACTTGAAAAGTGAAAACGCTGCCTTCAAGGAGGCAGTCCGCAATTCTGATGTCAGAATAACACAACAAAACCAAGAAAATGCTTCTCTGAAGGAAAAGCTTGAACAGTTGAGTCAAGAACATGTTATGGCCGAGAAGGAAAATGCCATTTTCAGGCAAACAGAAGAAGGGCGAAAAACAAAATATGAAAGCGACGTGGCTGCTCTCAATGCAATCAGGCAAGAAATAGTAAATGATCGGAAAGCTGAACAGGAAGACAAGCAAAGGAAAGAGATTGAAATATTGCAATCGATGAAGGACACTTGGGCAAAACACCAGGAAAATGTAAAAGAAACAATCAAGGTGATTTGCCAAAAACATACGATTGATTATGCAGAGACCGTACCCTTCAAAGGCAATCCTGACAATGCGATCAGAATCTGTGATGAATTTGTTATTTTTGACGCAAAGAGCCCCGCCACTGATGACTTAACAAATTTTCCAACATACATAAAAAACCAAACCGAGTCAGTCAAAAAGTATGCGAAGGAGGAGAACGTAAAGAAGGATATCTTCCTTGTGATCCCATCAAATACAGTCGATGTAATTGAGCAATTCGCCTTTAATCTTGCCGATTATAATGTTTATGTGGTTACGATTGATGCTCTAGAGCCAGTGATATTGAGTTTGAAGAAAATTGAAGAGTATGAGTTTCTTGAGCAACTCAGCCCTGACGAACGAGAAAACGTCTGCAGGCTGATCGGCAAATTTGCCCACATGACAAAGAGGAGAATCCAAATAGATCAGTTCTTTGAGTGGCAATTCTTGGAGATTCTGACAAGATGTAAGACAGACCTTCCAAGAGAAATTCTTGAAAAAGTGATAGAGTTCGAGAAATCTGAAAAACTCAACCCACCACAGGAGAAAAGAGCGAAGCAGATTCTTACAAAGGATTTGGAATCGGAGAGCAAAAAGATTCAGAGCGAGGCTGTAGCAAAGGGGATTGTTTTTCCAATGTCGATTCGTGAGGATATCAAACAACTTCCTTTGTATGCTGATGAAAATGTGGAGGAACATCCCGATTCGGGGGACTCAGACCTTTTGTAGATGAATGTATCTTATCTTTATTGGATTACTCCTTAGTTCTGCAAATTCTGTTTCACTAAAAATCAAAGGGAGGTACTTTGAACGCATTACGTGCTTTTGCAATGGCATCTGTGGCAGTTGCGGTTGTTCTCTTTGCAGGCTGCGGTGCATCGAAAACCGTCACCCGTGTTGAGCCAGACAAGCAGATCGATCTCAGCGGCGATTGGAATGACACTGATTCCCGCATGGTTGCAGAGGAAATGATCAAGGACGTGCTCTCCCGTCCATGGCTCGGCGAATTCAAGGGCGACAAGAAAAGAGATCCCGACGTGATTGTCGGGACGGTGAGGAACCGATCCAGCGAGCACATCCAGACGATTCCTTTCATCAAGAATCTTGAGAAGGAGCTCATCAACTCGGGACGCGTGAACTTTGTTGCAAACAAGGAAGAAAGAACGGAAGTCCGTGAGGAACGAGCAGACCAGCAGGAAAACTCATCCGAAGAGTCAATGAAGAAATTCCAGAAAGAGGCGGGTGCTGACTTTATGTTGCAGGGTGACATCACTACCATCATTGACCAGGAAGGTGGAGACAAGGTGAAGTATTATCAGGTAAACATGGAGCTGGTGAATATCGAATCCAACCGTAAGGCGTGGATCGGGGAAAAGAAAATCAAGAAACTTGTTTCCCAAAGCGGTTCGAAGTTCTAATATGAGAGGTCCAAAGATTGGCTTGAAAGCGCTGTGGTGTTGTGCCGCAGCGCTTTCCTTGTTTCTGGCGTCATGCGGCGCGTCGACAGAATTCTATCGCGAAGTGGATGCCGAGGTCGCGCAGCGCAAGTACGACCATGCGATCGATGTAGTACGGAAGAACCGTCCAGCGTACGGTGACAAGAGCACTGTTCTGTACAATCTTGATATGGGTATGCTTTTCCATTATTCCGGTCAGGCCGACTCGAGCACGTCGTATTTGTTTGCCGCTGAAAAGGAGAT
>JBGPGQ010000271.1:0-4637 GCA_041483995.1 Bacteroidota bacterium | reverse complement strand
TATTCGATGGGACTTGGCGCAACGACAAATCTTGCCGATACGTTCCCGTGGGGGCTCTGGATCGGGTTTGACATCCTGGTTGGCGTAGGGCTGGCGGCAGGTGGGTTCACCATTGCTGCGGCGGTGTACATCTTCAACCTCGAACGCTTTCGGCCGATCCTTCGACCGACAATTCTTACAGCGTTCCTTGGCTATCTTCTTGTTATTGCGGGATTGATGGTAGACTTGGGGCGTCCGTGGGCTATATGGCACGCGATCATCTATTGGAATCCTCATTCTGTCATGTTTGAGGTGGCGTGGTGCGTGATGTTGTATACGGCGGTGCTTGCGCTCGAATTCAGTCCAATTGTTTTGGAACACTTCAAACTGCAACGACTTCTCAAGGTCATCAAGGCCATAACAATTCCACTTGTTGTACTCGGTGTGATTCTCTCGACACTTCACCAGTCATCGCTTGGCTCATTGTTCTTGATTATCCCAGGGAGAATGCACCCGTTGTGGTATTCCAATATCATTCCATTCCTCTTCATCATTTCGTGTATTGCTGCGGGTCTTTGCATGACGATCTTCGAGTCGTTTCTTTCGTCACGGGCATTTGGCAAAGAGGTGGAGCTTCCGTTACTTTCTGAGCTTGCAAAGGTAGTGGTAGTTGTACTTGCCCTCTATTTCACAGTTCGAGTTCAGGATTTGATAAACAGAGATGCCCTTCGATACGTATTTGAGTTTAGCTATCAGAGCATGATGTTCCTTGGCGAGATCGTTCTCGGCGTCATAGTGCCGTGCATTCTCCTTCTGTTTAAGAGGGTACGATCGAGCAAATCTGGTCTGTTTTACTCATCCGTTCTTGTGCTCTTGGGCTTTGTTGCTCACAGGATGAACACTGCGATCACCAGTATGGAACATTGGCCATGGCGGACATATGTCCCATCATGGCAGGAATTGTTCGTGACGCTCGGGCTCGCAGCCTTCGGATTTGTTGCGTTTTCATTTGTTGCCCGATACTTCAGTGTCTTTGGCGAGGAAGTGCACCGGGCTAAGGGGGAGGAGCCCTTGATATTGACAGAAAACGCCGCTGCTGTTCCAGCGAAGTAAATTTTCTCAGGCAAGGTTCTGCATTTACTTGCCATGTTCATGTCACCATCATGATCGAGGAGGAGGAATCGTCATGAATGCCGTTGATGATAACAGATGCCTTCGTTTTGTTGGAGAGGTCTTGAAGATACTCAAGACCACAAACCAATATGAGAGAGTACTTCATTTGATTGTTGACAAGCTCGCTCGAATCTACAAATGTCAGACGTGTGCCGTTGTGCTGATCAACAGGAAAACAGAGTATTTAAATATTGAAAACAGTATCGGTCTTTCCTATACGTTTTCCAAATCGTTCAAACGCCAATTTGCGACGGGTGCCGTGGGCCAACTCTTGTGGACGGGGAAGCCGATCGTTATTCCCGATGGCGCGGCGCAACCGGAATTAGCTGCCGAAATGGAACTTGAACATCCTTTTGCGTCTTGTATTGCCGTTCAGATCACGGCCGATCATAGAACGCTGGGGTATCTCTATGTTGACAGCACGGAACGAGAAAAGTTTACTGAGGAGGACATACCACTCGTCGAGACTTTCGCGGGGTTTGCTGGTGTCGCAATTCACAAGGCAAATCTTTACGAAGAGAACCTGCGCCTGGATAGGATTGATCATGAGACCGGTCTGGAGAAGTATGGACCGTTTCTTGAAAGGTTACGTACTGCTATGGAGCGGGGCGAAGGCTTCCACGAGGGGTTTGCGTTGTTGCTCCTCGATGTGGATAACTTCAAGACTGTTGGGCAGACATATGGGTATGACTCTTCAAAGCTGTTCCTCAAAGAGCTTGCTGATCTTGTGAAGAGTCAATTGAGGCGGGTCGACGCCGTCGGGAGGTATGGATTCGATGAATTTATCATCTTGCTTCCCAACAGTGGAATAGATGAGGCAATAGAGTCAGCCAAGAAACTCGCGCGCGCTGCCGAAGATACGACCTTTACCTCACATTGCTTCCGTTCTACGGTGAGTATGGGGGTAGCGGCATACCCGCAGAATGGCAAGACACTTGAGGAGCTAATGCTCACGGCAAAGAACGCGTTGTTTGAAGCGCAACGTTCTGGAAGGAACAAGATATTCCACTATCTGACCGAATGGTACACTGCTGACGTGTTGGGTTAGCAGAGATTACTGATTGCGTTGAGGGCTGTTTCTTCCGGAAAAATTGCGCGTCAGAGAGTGCCTTCCTTCTTCACTATGTCGTTTCGACCTAATATAAGTTTGTCCATCCTTGTTCAAATCCAATAAAATCATTCCCAGAACTGGTAATCCGGCCTGCCGTTTCACGTGATCATGCAGAAAAAAGGCTAAACCTGACAATATTTCTGCACTTTCTGGTGCACATGTCATGGCATGCTTTATGAGCCAGCATTAGAGGATTCTTAGGTAGGTTTTGGAGCAGACTCATGAAGCTGACGCAGACAATAGCATTCCGGCTCTTTCTCTTGATTGCTTTTGTACAGACGCTGATACTGGTAGCTCTGACGTTTGCGGCGGTGCGCATCCAACAGGCGCACATGATGGAAAACGTGCTTCAGAGCGCTGGGCGTGTGAGTGATGTGATTGCCCGGTCCACGCGCCACAGTATGCTGCTCAACAGGAAAGAAGAAGTCCACAGCATTGTTACATCGGTCGGTGGGGAACCGGGTATCGAAGGCATCAGGATCTACAACAAGCAAGGACAGGTTGTGTTTGCCACTGTACCGGCTGACCTCTATACCTCTGTTGACATGCATGCTGAAGCATGCATTAGTTGTCACACCAAGGAAGGTACGGACTTTCCACATCCATCCAATACTCAACTCTCACGCTTGTTTACCAAGTCTGATGGGACACGCGTCCTCGGCTTGATCACCCCGATTCGCAATGAGCAGCAGTGTTCTGATGCCGCGTGCCATGCGCATCCAACCTCAAAGACCATTCTCGGTGTGCTCGATGTGAAAATGAAACTCTCCCAGGTCGATGAACGGTTGCAAGAAAGCCGGCAACAACTCCTGACATTTTCTGTGGCGGCGGTTATCCTCGTCTCACTCATATCGGGGGGCTTCATTTGGATGGTCATGGCAAAGCCGGTACGCAAGCTGACGACCGGTATGGAGATGGTCTCTTCCGGAGAACTTGGTTTGCGGGTTGAGGAAACTTCAAACAATGAAATCGGACAGCTTGCAAGGACATTTAATAGTATGACGGGTGAGCTTGCCAGAGCACGGGAACAACTTACGGCATGGTCGAACACACTCGAACAAAAAATAGATGAGAAAACCTCCGAGCTGGAAAAAGCACATGGACAGATGATCAAGGTCGAGCGGATGACGTCGCTCGGGGGACTGGCATCGACAGTTGCCCACGAGCTGAACAACCCGCTCGAAGGTATCCTTACATTTTCAAAACTCCTGATCAAGCGGGTCAGAAAATCTTCGCTGACTCCGACTGAGATCAAAGACTATGAGGATGTATTGACCCTGATGGCGGATGAGGCACAGCGCTGTGGCAACATAGTAAAGAATCTGCTTCTGTTCTCGCGGGAGAGAGCAGGTTCATTCCGGGGTGCGCAACTAAAGCCGATTCTTGAGAGATGTGTTCTCCTTATGAACCATCATGCGGAGATGCACAATGTGAAGCTTGTAACTGAATGTGTGGACGATGATGTGATCGAATGCGATCCGAACCAGATACAACAGGCGTTAGTCGCTCTGATGGTCAATGCGGTTGAAGCCATGTCCATGGATGGTGAACGAGGAGGCCCCGGTGGCACTCTTACAGTAGCGATCGCACGAGGAGAGGATTCAGTCACCATCCGCGTCAGCGACACCGGTGTGGGAATAGCCGACGAGGTGAAAGCCCATATCTTTGAGCCCTTCTTCACCACGAAATCCGAAGGAAAGGGAGTTGGCTTGGGTCTCTCTGTTGTGTATGGAATTGTTGAACGTCATCATGGCAGCATCAATGTAGAATCAGTGGTTGGGCGTGGTACGACGTTTACCATGCTCCTTCCATTCCGGCAGCCGGCGGGTACAGCTGCAACGCCTGTAACAAAATCTCCAGAAGGAGTTTCATAAATGAACAAGAATGAATATGGAATTATGGTGGTGGACGATGAGCTTATTGTCCGCGAGTCTCTAACCAAGTGGTTCCGCGAGGACGGATTTCGCGCGGAAGCCGCAGAAAACGCAGCTACTGCGTTAAAGAAGCTGCAAGCGGGATCATGGAACATCCTGTTTGTGGATATTAAGATGCCTGGGATGGATGGGATTGAACTCCTGCAACGGGTCAAAGAGATCCACAAAGATATCGTCGTCATTATCATCACAGCCTTCGCATCAGTGGACACGGCTGTCAAGGCCCTGAAGATGGGGGCGTACGACTATATCACCAAGCCCATCGATCCGGATTATCTTGACCACCTTGTTGACAAAGTCCTCACGCAGCAACAGCTCCTGCTGGAAAACCAAAAACTCGACTGCTGCTCTATTGTGTACATTCCAGCAGAATTAGACCGACTTTACAAACTAATTCGGGCCGTCATTTGGCCGGATTTGGCTTGAGTGTCTATGACGCC